>NZ_JBEZJL010000125.1:0-20014 GCF_040651755.1 Actinomadura sp. NPDC048394
GCCGCCGCGGCCGGGCCCCCCCGCCCCGCCCGGGCCCCCCCCGGCCGGGCGCCCCCCCCCCCCCCGGCTCCCCGTCCCGGCTGAGCCGCTCGACGGCCCGCGCCGGCAGCTCCGGGTCGCGCAGCGCCAGGATCCGCGCGACCGGATCGCCGGCGTCCGCGAGGCGGGCGAGGCCCTCGCGCGGGAAGTTCGGATGCCCGGTGCGGTCCAGCCGGGTGATGAAGGGCGACTCCAGGGCGACCGACAGCAGCAGCTCACCGGGTGGATCGGGATGCTTCTCCGACAGCAGCAGCCGGACGACGAAGTCCTCGTCGCCCGCCAGCCGCGCGACCAGGTCGGGCGGCAGGTGCGGGCTGTAGGCCGCGAAGCGGCGCAGGCCGGTGTGCGCCGAGGTGGCGTAGCGCCGCATCAGGTCGAGGTCGTCCAGCCGGTCCCAGAACCATTCCGGCGGCCTGACGCGGTCCTCCGGCCCGACGCGGTAGTCGATCGCCGCGCGCTGCTCCTCGGTCAGCTCGGGGCGCAGCGACACCGCGAGCCGCACCTCGTGCTCGGGGTCGTCCGCCAGGACGGCGACGAGGTCGGGCGGCAGGCTCGGGTTCGCGGCGACGGCCCTGCGGACGGCGTCCCGCCCGTCCCGGCACAGCGCGGCCGCCTGCCCCGGATCCAGCGGGACGCGGGCCACGGCGTCGGGGTCGCCGGCGGCCAGCAGCGGCGCGGCCACCTCGGGACGGCGGCGGGCGGCGAGCGAGACCGCCGTCCGCCGGACCTGCGGGTCGGGGTCGTCCAGCGCCGCGTCGACGATCTCGTCCGGCGGCTCCGGCCAGGTGAGCAGGGCGCCGCGGCGGACGCGGGCGTCCGGGTCCGCCGCGAGCGCGGCGCGGACGCCGTCGGGGAGGTCGCGGTCGAGGACGGCGTCGCGGACGCGCGGGTCCGGGTCGGCGGCCAGCCGCAGGACGACGTCCGCCGGCAGGGGCTCGCGGGGCCGCCGGTGCTCGGGGAGCGCGGCGAGCGACCGGCGCACGTCGGGGTCGGGATCGTCGGCGAGCAGCGCGCGGATCTCCGGCGGCGCGTGGCCCGCCACGGCGACCAGCCGCCGGGCGTGCGGGTCCGGATGCCGGGCGGCGGCCTCGTAGACCGCGTCGGGCGCGTCCGCGCGGCGCAGCAGGGCGTGCCGCATGCGCGGCTCGGCCCGTTCCAGGATCAGCAGCAGGTACTCGACCGGGGCGGCGGGATTGGTCGCGACGCCCTCCAGCCGCACCGAGTAGAGCGTCCGCACCCCCGCGACCTCCTCACGCCGGCCACCGATCACGGTAGCCGCTGCGGCCGCCCGCCGGGAAGGCCGCCGTGTGGCGGACAACGCCCAGGCCAGGCGGTGTTGTCACCGGGTAACACCCACGGATACCGTTCGGTGTATGCCCGCTCGCCCAGCGCTCACCCCGCCCCACGCGCGTCCCGCGCGCACCGCCCGGCTACGGTGATCGCACCATGACGGGCGAAGCGGGCCGGAGGGCACCGGGATCCAGGCGCGATCCCGGCCGCAGGCGCGCCCTGCTCGAGGCGGCGGACCGGGTCATCCAGCGCGAGGGGCCCGAGGCCTCGATGGCCGCGATCGCCGCCGAGGCGGGCATCAGCAAGCCGATCCTCTACCGCCACTTCGGCGACAAGAGCGGCCTGTACCAGGCGCTCGCCGAGCGGCACACGCGCAAGCTGATCGAGGGCATCCGGGAGGAGTTCTCCCGGGACGACACGATCCGCGCGCGCACACGGTCCACCATCGACACCTACCTGGCGACGATCTCCAAGAACCTCAACCTCTACCGCTTCCTGATGCACCGGGCGAGCGCGGAGGACACCGCCACGCACAGCGCGATGAGCACGATGATCCGCGACGTGAGCCGGGAGCTGGCCGAGGTGATGATCGCCGAGGGCGAGATGGCGGACCGCACCCGCGCCTACGTGTGGGGCCACGCGATCGTCGGCATGGTGCAGACCGCCGGCGACTGGTGGCTCGACCAGGCCGACGAGGTGCCCCGGGAGGCCGTCGTCGACGGGCTCGCCGACCTCGTCCTCGGCGGGCTGCCGGCGGCCGCCTCCGGCGCCCGCGTCCCGCAGATGTTCCCCGACCCGCGATCCCCGAGGTGACCGTGCAGACCGACGTGCCCGTGCCGACCGACTCCCGCGCGCAGACCGACGCGCCCGCGCCGACCGCCGCCGCGCCCGCGCGGGACCGCGCCGTGCCCGTGCGGGACGGCGCGCGCGAGGAGCCGGAGGTGCTGACCGAGCGGCGGCCCTGGGGCGCCTTCGAGCAGTTCACGCTGAACGAGCCGTCCACCGTGAAGATCATCTACGTGGAGCCGGGGCAGCGGCTCAGCCTGCAGCGGCACCGCGACCGCGACGAGCTGTGGGTCGCGCTGGACCCGGGCGCGGTGTTCGAGGTGGCGGGCCGCCGGACGCTGCCCGAGGTGGGGGAGCGGGTCCTGATCCGGGCGGGGCAGACGCACCGGCTGGGGTCGGACGGCCCCGCGGTCCGGGTCATGGAGATCGCGTTCGGGCACTTCGACGAGGACGACATCGAGCGGCTCGAGGACTCCTACGGCCGCGCCTGACCCTCGCCTCCCCGGGGCCGTTCGGGCCGGCGGGGGCGGTCAGCCGCGCGTCCGGCGGAACCGGGACCGCACCAGCGCCGCCGCGCCGGTCCCGGCCGCGCCGCCCACGAGCACCAGCGCCACCGACGTCCACGGCACGTGCAGCTGGTCCCCGCCGCCCATCGCCCAGCCGTGCGGGCGCGGGCGCCGCGGACGCCGCACCTCCAGGGGCACCCGCCCGGCCTGACCGGACGGGACGCATCCGACCGCCACGGGCCGCCGGCCCGTCTCCCCGGCCACCCGGGCCTCGACGCGGAACCGGCCGTCGCGTACCGTGCCCTCGCCGGTCGCGGCGCCGGAGACGCGGACGCCCCGGTCCCCGGCGGGGCAGGTCCCGGACACCACCACGGTCTCGCCGGGCCGGGCGCGGCCCGGCGTGACGACCGGGCCGGCGGCGCGCGCGGCGGCGGCTCCGGCACCGCACGCGATCGCGCCGCACACGACGGCGCCCGGCAGCAGCCCGGCGCGCACGATGGCTCTCACATGGCGGATGATGCCCGTCCGGGCGCCCGCTCAAGGCGCGGCACCCGCGACTTTGCCGACTCTTGCCGCGCTCCCGTCCGGCCCGTCGGAAGGACGGTCCACGCACCCGAACGGCCCGCACGCGCACGGCCTTCACGCGAACGGCCCGCGGCGCGCGTGGGACGCGCCGCGGGCCGGAAGCGGACCGGAACGGGCCGGGATCAGGTGCTGCTGCTGAGCTCCAGGTCCTTCACCTTCGGGTCGCCCTCGTCGGCCAGGTAGTCGGCCTCGCGGGTGGCGTCCTCGCCGTCCTTGAGCTTCGCCGCCCGGAAGACCAGGGTCGCGACGACGGCGACGACCAGGTTCACGGCCAGCGCGAGCATGCCGACGTAGATCGTCTTGTCGGTGTCCAGACCGAGGTCGCTGAGCTTGAACGCCGAGCCGCCGAAGTGCGCCTTGTGCTTGGCGGGGTTCGGGACGTCGTACAGCATCCACAGGCCCGCGATCATGCCCGCGGCCCAGCCCGCGATCAGCGCGCCGCGGTGGAACCAGCGGGTGACCAGGCCGAGCGCCACCGACGGCAGCGTCTGCAGGATGATGACGCCGCCGATCAGCTGCAGGTCGATCGAGAACTGCGGGTCCAGCACCAGGATGCACAGCACCGCGCCGATCTTGACGACCAGCGACACCAGCTTGCTGACCAGCGCCTCCTGCTTCTCGGACGCGTCCTTGTGCAGGTACTCCTTGTAGATGTTGCGGGTGAACAGGTTCGCCGCCGCGATCGACATGATCGCCGCCGGGACGAGCGCGCCGATGCCGACGGCGGCGTAGGCGACGCCCGCGAACCAGTCCGGGAACATGTGGTCGAACAGCAGCGGGACGACCGTGTTGGTGTCCGGGCTGCCGTCGGTGACGACCGGCTTGACGCCCGCCGCGATCGCCATGAAGCCGAGCAGCGCGATCAGCCCGAGCACGAAGCTGTAGGCCGGCAGCGCCGCCATGTTCCGCTTGATGACGTTGCGGTTCTTGCTGGCCAGCACGCCGGTGACGCTGTGCGGGTAGAGGAACAGCGCCAGCGCCGAGCCGAGCGCGAGCATCGCGTAGTTCAGCTGGTTGGTGCCGTTCAGCAGGACGCCGTCGGTCGGCACCGGGGTCTTGGCGAACTTGGCGTCCGCCGCGTCGAAGACGTGCCCCCAGCCGCCCAGCTTGGACGGGATGTACAGCACCGCGACGATGATCACCAGGTAGATCAGCACGTCCTTGACGAAGGCGATCAGCGCCGGGGCGCGCAGCCCGGACTGGTAGGTGTAGGCCGCCAGCACCAGGAACGCGATGATCAGCGGCCAGTGCCCGTTCACGCCCATCGTCTTCAGCACGGCCTGGATGCCGACGAGCTGCAGCGCGATGTAGGGCATCGTGGCGACGATGCCGGTGATCGCGACGACCAGTGCCAGCGTCGGCGAGCCGAACCGGGCCCGCACGAAGTCCGCGGGCGTGACGAACCCGTGCACGTGCGACACCGACCAGAGCCGGATCAGCACGAGGAACACCAGCGGGTAGACGACGATCGTGTAGGGGACGGCGTAGAAGCCCGCCGCGCCCGCCCCGAACACCAGGGCCGGGACGGCGACGAACGTGTAGGCGGTGTAGAGGTCGCCGCCGATCAGGAACCAGGTGATCCAGCTGCCGAAGCTGCGGCCGCCGAGGCCCCATTCGTCCAGCGAGTGCATGCTGTCCGGCCGCCGCCACCGCGCGGCGACGAAGCCCAGTCCGCTGACCAGCAGGAACAGCACCACGAAGACGACCATCTCGGTCGTGTGCCCGTGCGCCATGGGTCAGTCCCTCTTCCGCGTCATGAGGTACACGATGACGGTGCAGGCGACGCCGAGCGGGATGAAGGCGAACTGCATCCAGTAGAAGGCCGGGAACCCGGCGAGCCGCGGCCCGTCGCTGTTGAACAGGAAGGTCAGCAGCGGGACGACGATGGGAACGATCAGCAGCCAGTTCCACGGGCTGCGGTCGGAGCGCCGCGCCGGCTCCGGTGGGTCTTGCGAGGCCAAAGGGATCCTCCTCGTGCGTGCGGCACGCGGTCCGCCCGGATCGCGAGACGGACCCTGCCAGGGGGTGGAGCCGGGAAAGGCTATCCACCGGCGGTAACGGCCCGATATCGGGCCCGGCACGACTTGGATGGATCGTTCCAGTCCGTGGACGCGCAGCTCAGCCCCGCCGGACGGGCCCAGCGCGGTGGCCGGCCGCGGGTGCGGCCGGCGGGGGTCGCCGCCCCCGCGCGGACACTGGTAGCCTCCCCGTATGCGAACCGCGACCCGCCGGTGGTGGTGGCGCCGCTGAGGCGGCGCCGGTTCGTGCATGTCCTAGACCAGGCGACCGCCCTCATCGGCGGTCGTTTCTCGCTGTCCGCCGGTGCAGGGCCCGAAACGAGGGGCCACCGCGGTGGAGACCGTCTCACAGCAGGCCGACGTCCATCAGGCAGGGACCGGCGAGTTCGTCACCGCCGGAGGCGTGCGGGTGACCCGCACCGCCGTCCCGGTCGACTCCGAGCGCAAGTCCGACGTGCTGAACGCCCTCGTCGCGGCCGTGGGGGAGCGGCGCGGGGGCGTGCTCAGCTCGGGCATGGAGTATCCCGGCCGCTACAGCCGCTGGCACATGGCCTACGTCGACCCGTGCCTGGAGATCGTCGCGCGCGGCCGGACCGTGGCCGTCCGCGCGCTGAACGGCCGGGGCCGCGTGGTCCTTCCGGCGGTCGCGGCGGCGCTGCGCCCGGTCGGTGACGTCCGCGCGGACGGCCCGGAGGAGTTCGAGGTCTTCGTCCCGCCGACGGAGGAGTTCTTCGCCGAGGAGGACCGCAGCCGCCAGCCCACCGTCTTCACCGCGCTGCGCGCGGTGATCGACCTGTTCCGCTGCGACGACCCGCACCTCGGCCTGTACGGCGCGTTCGGCTACGACCTGTCGCTGCAGTTCGAGCCGTTGCGGACGCGCCTGGAGCGGCCTGCCGACCAGCGTGACCTCGTGCTCCACCTGGCCGACGAGATGGTCGTGGTGGACCGCAAGCGCGAGACCTCGCACCGGATGTCGTACGAGTTCGAGGTGGGCGGCGCGAGCACGGCGGGGATGCCGCGCGCCACCGAGCCGACGCCCGTTCCGACGCGGCGCGAGCTACCACCGCAGCCTGTGCCCGGCGTGTACGCGCAGATGGTGCGGGACGCCAAGGAGAAGTTCGTCCGCGGCGACCTGTTCGAGGTGACGCCGGGCCACGCCATGTACGGGCGCTGCGACGCGCCCGCGGTGTTCTTCGAGCGGCTCCGCGAGACGAACCCGGCGCCGTACGAGTTCATGTTCAACCTCGGCGACGGCGAGTACCTGGTCGGCGCGTCGCCGGAGATGTTCGTCCGGGTCACCGGCGACCGGGTGGAGACCTGCCCGATCGCCGGGACGATCAAGCGCGGCGGGGACGCGCTGGAGGACGCCGACCAGATCCGCGCGATCCTGTCGTCGGCCAAGGACGAGTCCGAGCTGACGATGTGCACCGACGTCGACCGCAACGACAAGTCGCGGGTGTGCGTGCCGGGCAGCGTGCGGGTGCTCGGCCGCCGGCAGATCGAGCTGTACTCCCGGCTGATCCACACGGTCGACCACATCGAGGGCCGGCTGCGTCCCGGGTTCGACGCGCTCGACGCGTTCCTGACCCACATGTGGGCGGTGACGGTGACCGGGGCGCCGAAGGCGTGGGCGATGCAGTTCATCGAGGACCACGAGGACTCGCCGCGCCGCTGGTACGGCGGCGCGGTCGGCTGCGTCGGGTTCGACGGGTCGATGAACACCGGGCTGACGCTGCGGACCGCGCAGATCCGCGACGGGATCGCGACGGTGCGGGCGGGCGCGACGCTGCTGTACGACTCCGACCCCGACGAGGAGGAGCGGGAGACGCACCTGAAGGCCAGTGCGCTGCTCGGGGCGCTCGAGGCCTCGCAGCGCCAGGCGGCCGGGACGCCGGACGCGGAGCCGGAGCCCGCGGCGGACCTGCCGGGCAAGGGGCTGAAGGTGCTGCTCGTCGACCACGAGGACTCGTTCGTCAACACCCTCGCCGACTACTTCCGGCAGCAGGGCGCCGAGGTGGTCACGCTGCGGCACGGGTTCCCGGTCCGGATGCTGGACGAGCAGGCCCCGGACCTGGTGGTGCTGTCGCCCGGCCCGGGCCGTCCGGAGGACTTCGCGACCCGCGCGCTGCTGGACGCCCTGGACGAGCGGGGCCTGCCGGCCTTCGGGGTGTGCCTCGGCCTGCAGGCGATGGTCGAGCACGCGGGCGGGGAGCTGGCCCTGCTGCCGGAGCCGTCGCACGGCAAGCCCGGCCAGGTGGAGGTCGTCGGGGGCGCGCTGTTCGACGGCCTCGACGGCGCGTTCACCGCGGCCCGCTACCACTCGCTGCACGCGACCCCGGACCGGGTGAAGGGCTTCGAGGTGACGGCGCTGACCGGCGACGTCGTGATGGCGATCGAGGACGCGGAGCGGCGCCGGTGGGCGGTGCAGTTCCATCCGGAGTCGATCCTGACGGCGGCGGGCGGAGCGGGGCACCGGATCGTGGCGAACGTGCTGCGGCTCTGCCGGGCCGGGTGACGGCGCCCGGCTGCCGCCGTTCCCGCCGGGGAGCGCGGTACTCGTTCGGGACCAAATGTCAACCCGCCGGACGCAGGAGGCGGTCCTCGTCCTGAAGTGTCATCGCGGACGTCCGGAAATGGTCCCGTGGTTCCTGGACCGGTCCCGGCGGGCGCGGAAGACTCGGTGACCGGCCACGGCGCCGCGCCGCGCGGCGCACGTGATCGCCGTTATCCCGGCGGAGGGGGGAGCGATCCCCCCTCCGCTCGAAACCCCGGTTCGGGTTGACCGAATCGAGCCCGTGGTTTTGCCGGGCCCTTTCCGGGGATCCCGCTCGCCATGATGACAATCCTGTGGCTCATCGCCGTGATCCTGGTGATCTCCGGCATCTACGTGATCCTCGCCCGGCGCGAGCTGATCTGGGGCATCGTCCTCATCGTCGTCGGGCTCCTCGTCGGCCCCGGCGGCGTCAGCATCTTCACCTGAGCCTGCCGAGCCGGGACGGGGACGTGGCGGAACACTGACGCGGGCTGTCAGGTTTCCGCGCCAGCATCGTCCCCATGAACCGTGATCTGAAAGGCACGATCGCACTCGTCGCGGGCGGCACCCGCGGCGCCGGCCGCGGCATCGCCGCCGAGCTCGGCGCCGCGGGGGCCACCGTGTACGTGACGGGACGCACCACCCGGTCGCACCGGTCGGAGATGGGCCGTCCCGAGACCATCGAGGAGACCGCCGAACTCGTGACCGCGGCGGGCGGCGAGGGCATCGCCGTCCAGGTCGACCATCTCGACCCCGCGCAGGTCACCGCGCTCGTCCGGCGGATCGACGAGGAGCGCGGGCGGCTGGACGTCCTGGTCAACGATGTCTGGGGCTCCGACCACCTGTTCCGGTTCGGCAAGCCGCTGTGGGAGCAGTCGCTGGACGACGGGCTCCGCCTGCTCCGGCTGGCCATCGACACCCACGCCATCACCAGCCACTGCGCGCTTCCCCTGCTGATCCGCGAACCCGGCGGCCTCGTCGTCGAGATGACCGACGGGACCGCCGAGTACAACGCCCGCTACCGCGAGGACGTCGGGTTCTTCTACGACCTCGCCAAGAGCGCCGTCATCCGGATGGCGCTCGCCCAGTCCGTCGAGATCGCGCCGCACGGCGCCACCGCCGTCGCGCTCACGCCGGGCTGGCTCCGCTCCGAGGCGATGCTGGAGCACTTCGGCGTCACGGAGGACACCTGGCGGGACGGCACCGCCCGGGACCCCGGCTTCGCCATCTCCGAGTCGCCCGCCTTCGTCGGGCGGGCCGTCGCCGCGCTCGCGGCCGACCCGGACCGGGCCCGCTGGAACGGCGCGTCGCTGTCCAGCGGCGGGCTCGCGCAGGTCTACGGCTTCACCGACGCCGACGGCAGCCGTCCGGACTGCTGGCGCTACATCACCGACGGCCGCCCGGCCGACCTCACCGGATACCGCTAGCCCCGGCCCGCGGCGCCCGCACTTGCGGGTGACCTCGCGGGTCAGACCGAGCCGTCGAGCTGGTCGGTGAGCCGGACGAGCGCGGGCAGCGCGGCGCCGATGGCGGCGCGGTCCGCCTCGTCCAGGCCCTCCAGCGCGGTGTTCAGCCGCCGCTCGTGCGCCCGTGCCCACGCGGCGAGCTGGTCGCGGCCGGCGTCGGTGAGGGTGACCGCGGACGCCCGCCGGTCGGCAGGGTCGACGGCCCGCGCCACCAGCCCGGCGGTGATCATCTGGCCGACCAGCCCGCTGACGGTGCTGGTGGCGAGGCGCTGCCGCGCGGCGAGGTCGCCGATCCGGGCGGGCGACCGCTCGGCGAGCACCTGCAGCAGCTCGACCTGCGCCATCGGCAGCGTCTCCCACGGGTACTCGGTGCGGATCGAGGCGCGCAGCGCCCGGCGCAGCCGGGTCACGGTCTCGGTGAGCAGGCGCGCGTCCGTCGCGCGCGCGGGCGTGCCGGTCTCGGGGCGCGGCTGCTGGGACATGCGCGCCACTTTAGCCCGGCTTGTCGCCCGGGCCCGCCCGTCTCCCCGCCGCTGGTCCGGTGGCTCCGCGCGCTGGTCCGGTGGCTACGCGCACTGGTCTGGCTGCTCCGCGGGCTGGTCCGGCTGCTCCGGCGTGCTAGTCCGGCTGGTCCGCCGTGCGGGGCCGGCCGCCGGTCGCGGCCCAGGCGGCGGCGACGGTGACCGCCGACGCGGCGAGCAGCACGGCGATCGCGCAGCGCGTCCCGTCGAAGCCGCCTCCGTCCGGCCCGAGGTGCAGCGCCAGGGTGACGAGCGCGACGCCGAGCGCCGTCCCGAGGCTGCGCGCCATGTTGACCAGACCGCCGCCCGTGCCCGACCACCGCGCCGGTATGGCCTTCATGATGAGCGCGTTGTTGGCAGGGGTGAACACGCCCAGCCCGAGCCCAAGGACGGCCGCCTGGGCGGCCAGCCAGCCGGGGGACAGGGGGAGGACCAGCATCGCGGCAAGGGACGCCGCCGCCGTCCCGGCGCCGAGCACGCCGCGGGCGCGGTCGCTCATCCCGTGCAGCAGCGGTTCGCCGCCGACCGCGCCGGCCCCGAACCCGGCGGGCAGCGCCGTCAGCACCAGCCCGGCCAGCAGCTCCGACGAGCCGCGGCTCGTCAGCACGATCGGCACCAGCACCAGCGGGCCGAACAGCACCAGGTACGCGCCGAGCGCCCCGGCGAGCCCGGCCGACACCGCGCGCACCCGCAGCAGGCCGAGGTCCAGCAGGGGAGAGGGCGCCCGGCGCTGCCGGACGGTGAACGCCCAGCCGCCCGCGGCGGCCACCGCGAACAGCGCGACGACGCCCCACGCCGGCACCGGCAGCCCGGACGCGGCCGAGACCCCGAGCAGCCCCGCGGTCGTCGCGACCGTCAGCAGCACCGCGCCCGGCCGGTCCAGTTCGCGGGCGTCGTTGCGCTCCCGGGTCCGCGGCAGCAGGTAATGGCCCGCGATCAGCGCGACGATCCCGATCGGCACGTTGATCCCGAACACCCAGCGCCAGCCCAGCGTGGACACGAGCACCCCGCCCACCGTGGGCCCGAGCGCGAGCCCGAGCGCCTGCGCGGCGGCCTGCACGCCGAGCGCCCCGCGCGAACGCCCGTCCGGCGCGCTCGTCACCACCAGCGCCACGCTGTTGGCCTGCATCATCGCCGCGCCGGCGGCCTGGACGACCCGGAACGCGATCAGCGTCCACAGCGACGGCGCCAGCCCGCACGCCGCCGACGCGACCACGAACACCCCGAAGCCGTGCAGGTAGAGCAGCTTGCGGCCGCGCGCGTCGGCGAACCTGCCGACCGGGATCAGCAGCGCCACCAGGGTGAGCAGGTAGGCCAGCGACACCCACTCCACGGCGGCCAGCGAGGTCCCGAACTCCGCGCCCAGGCTGCCGTAGGTGAGGGTGACCACGCTGGCGTCGAGCTGCCCCATGAACGCGCCGAAGCACACCGTGGCGACCGCGAGCCACCAGGCCCGGGGATGCTCGCGGACCCGGTCCGGCCGCGGCCGCTCCTCCACCAGCACGGCGGGCAGCCGCCGCAGGACCGGCCGCTCCGTCAGTTCGCCGCTCACGTCACCTCCGTCCGCGGACGCCCCGGGCGCAGCGGAACGTCTCACCGTCACCGCTGCACAAGATACATCGGTTACCGAAATGTTCGGTTACCGACCGATGTGTCCGCGGTCACAGCCGCGACGGGTCGAACGGGGCGGACGGGTCGTACGGGGCGCGCGGGCGCCGGTCAGACGGCGTAGAGCGCGGCGAGCCGGGCGGCCGCGTCCGCCATGCGCTCGCGCAGCGCCGGCGGGCCGAGCACCTCGACCTCCGCCCCCAGCCGCATCAGCTGGGACGCCGCGACCTCCAGCGACTCGACCGGCAGCACGGTGGTCCGCCAGCCCCGGTCGTCCGGCTCGCCTGCGCTCTCGGCGGCCCGCTCCACGGCGACCGGCTCGGCCGCGAACCGCAGCAGCCGCATCCCGGCCGGGCTGAGCCGCACGGCGACCTCCTCGCGCAGCATCGACCGGACGAACGCCGCCGCCTGCTCGGCCCAGTGCCCGGCGAGGTCGAACGACTCGTCCCGCTCGAACACCGCGCCGGTCTCCTCGACCGCAGCGACCCGGTCGACGCGGTACGTGCGGGGCTGCCCGCCGACCCGCCCGACGAGGTACCAGGTGCCGTTCTTCAATACGAGCCCGTACGGGTCGACGGTCCGGGTCACCTCGCGGTCCTTGCGGTAGCGCAGCACGACCGTCTCGTCCCGCCACACAGCGCGCGCGAGATCGGGCAGCAGCGGCGGCGTCTCCGCGTCGCCGAACCAGCCGGGCGCGTCGAGGTGGAAGCGCTGCCCGGCCCGCGCCGGCGCGTCCCGCAGCGAGGCGGGCAGCGCCGCGAGCACCTTCAGCTCGGCGGCCGCGACCGCGTCGCCGAGGCCCATCTCCCCGGCCGGGCCCGGCAGCCCGGACAGGAACAGCGCCTCGGCCTCCTCGCGGTTCAGTCCGGTCAGCCGTGTCCGGTACCCGCCGACGAGGCGGTACCCGCCGTTGCGGCCCTGGTCGGCGTAGACCGGGACGCCGGCCGACGACAGCGCCTCCACGTCCCGGTAGACGGTCCGCTCCGAGACCTCCAGCTCCCGGGCCAGCTCGCCCGCCGTCATGGTTCCCCGCGACTGCAGGAGCAGGACGAGCGAGATCAACCGGGCGGCGCGCATGCCCCCATTCTCGCCCGGGCCGGCACCCCGCCGGCCGTTCCTGACAATCTTGTGGCAGGTATCCCGGATTTCCCTGTCGCGGCCGGTCGGACGGCTGTTAGCTTCGCCGCGTGCTGACCGACACGTCCCCCATCGAGGCGTTCATCGACGCCCTCCCGAAGGTCGAGCTCCACGTCCACCTCGTGGGCTCCGCCTCCGTCCCCACCGTCCTCGAACTGGCCCGCCGCCACCCCGACGGCCCCGTCCCCGCGGACGAGCGCGAGCTGCGCGCCTTCTACGAGTTCCGCGACTTCCCGCACTTCGCCGAGGTGTACGAGTCGGTGTCGAGCCTCGTCCGGACCCCGGAGGACGTCGCGACCCTCGTGCTCGGCACGGCCCGCGACCTCGCCGCGCAGAACGCCCGGTACGTCGAGCTGACCGTCACCCCCTACACCCACCAGCGCGCCGGCATGCCGATGCCCGCGATCACCGAGGCGCTCGACCACGCCGTCCGCGAGGCCCGCGCCCGGCACGGGATCCGCGTCGCCTACATCTTCGACATCCCCGGCGAGTTCGGCGCCGACGGCGCCCGCGGCACCCTCGACCACGCGCTCGCCCACCCGCCCGAGGCGCTCGTCGGGTTCGGCCTCGGCGGCATCGAGCAGTGCCGCCCGCCGCACCGGGACGCGTTCCGCGACGCCTTCCGCGCCGCGCGCGCCGCGGGCCTGCGCAGCCTCCCGCACGCCGGCGAGATGACCGGGCCGGAGACGATCTGGGAGGCCCTCGACGGGCTCGGCGCCGAGCGCATCGGCCACGGCACCAGCTGCCTGGACGACCCGCGCCTCGTCGCGCACCTGCGCGAGACGCAGATCCCGCTGGAGGTGTGCCCCACGTCCAACCTCCGGACGGGGCAGGTCGCCTCGCTCGCGGAGCACCCGCTTCCGCGCATGCTGGAGGAGGGCCTGTTCGTCACGCTGAACAGCGACGACCCGCCCATGTTCGACACCACGCTGACCGGCGAGTACCGCGTCGCCGCCGAGGTGTTCGGCCTCGGCCGCGCCGGCCTGGCCGCCCTCGCCCGCAACGCCGTCGCCGCCTCGTCCCTCGACGACGCCGGGCGCCGCGCCGTCACGGCCGAGATCGACGCGCTGACGGGCGGCTAACCCCAGGCCATGCGGCGCCAGGGGCTCGCCGGGTCGTCGGCGAGGATGCGGTGGCCGGCGAGGGACCGCTCGTACCACTCGCCGAACTCGCCCTCGTCGAACCGCAGCATCCGGCCGAGGACGTACCCCGACGAGAACGACGTCCACGACCCGTACACCTGGTTGGCGCGGTGGCCGGCGACCAGGACGCACTTCTCGGCCTCCTCGGCGTCGCAGTAGCCCGCGTTCAGGCCCCAGCGCGCCATGTTCACCGCGCGGCCGAAGTCGTAGCCGTACACGCTCTCGACCCGTCCGTCCGGCGCCAGCAGGCCGTCGGCGCGGAACCGCGCCTCGTAGCGCCGGATCAGCTCCGACAACGCGACGACGTGCTCGATGGTCTCGTCGGAGATGTCGCGCTCGCGGCACCAGGCGACGATCGCAGCCCGCCACGCCTGCGGGTCGGTGCCGCGGCCGCGCTGGTCGAGCACCATCTGGATCGCCGGGTCGCTGTTCTCCGCGTCCAGCAGCCGGTCGATCTGCTCGCGCCAGCCCGCCGGGTCGGTGATGCCCCAGTCGCGTTCCAGCAGGACGCGGTCGTCGCGGGCGCCGTCCGGGGTGGCCAGGGTGTTCCACGGCACGCCGTTCCCGACCGCCAGGTGCGCGCCGACCGCGAGCGCCGCCGCGAGCCGCCCCCACGCGGCGCTGTCGGGATCGGTGATCAGGACGTCGTAGTCGCGGTCGGGGCGGCGCTCGGCGTCGGCGAGCAGCGCGGCCACCTGCCGGTGCCCGTCGCCGCCCGGCGGCAGCGCCGCCAGCAGGTCCCGCAGCGGGCCGAGCGCGGCGCGCGGACCCGCGTCCTTCACGATCAGCCGCGCCGCGTGGACGCCCGCGACGTCGGCGCGCTTGTGGTCCTGGACGGACCGGAAGGCCGCCATCGCGCCCCACGCCCGGCGCGCCGCGTCGCCCGTCCGCCCGGCCGCGGCCAGGACGTGCGCGGCCTGCCCGTCCAGCGTCGCGCGGACCTCCGGGCCACCGGGCAGCGCCGCGGCCGAGCGCTCCGCGCCGTCGAGGACGCGGAGCGCCTCGTCGACCCGCCCGGCCGCGGCCAGCGCGCGCGCCTGCCGGGCCCGGACGGCGACGGCGGACGCCCGGTCCCCGCGCGCCTCGGCGTCCTGCGCCGCGGACGCGTACGCGCCCGCGGCCTCCTCCGCGCGGCCCTGTCGCTCGTACTTGCGGGCCCGGTCGAGCATGGCCTGAAACGTCATCGATCCCTCCGTACGGCGCATACCGTATCGGGACGGCGGGTCAGCCGGCCGCGGTGATCTCGACACGGGTGTCGTGGAACACGGGGCCGCCGCCGAGGTCGGTGGCGCGCTCGTCCACCACCGCGTTGGCGTTCGCGCCGCCGGCGAACCTCGGCCAATGCCCCTTCGCGGTCGCCGCGACACCGGGCCTGACCTCGTCGGACACCCGCAGGACCGCCTCGAACGAGCCGCGGTCGTTGCCGACCCGCACCCGCTGGCCGTCCGCCAGGCCGCGGGCCGCCGCGTCGTCCGGATGGACCCGCACGGCGAGTTCCCCGGCGCGGCGCCGCAGCTCCGGGTTGTTGGCGAACTGGGTGTTGAGGAACTCGTGCGACGCCGCGGAGATCAGCGCGAGCGGGTAGCGCCGCGCCCGCTCCGGATCGGCGACCTCGACCGGCGGGACGTACCCGGATAGGGGGTCCGCCCCTGTCCCGGCGGCCCGCGCCGACCGGAACTCCAGCCGTCCCGAAGGCGTCGGGAACCCGTCGGCGTAGGGGACGAACGGGTCCGGCACGGCCATCCGGACGAACCCCTCCTTGCGGAGGCGGTCCAGCGTGATGCCCGCCATCCACGGGTGGTCGGAGGCCAGCAGTTGCTCGGCGAGCCGCTCGTCGGAGTCGTACACGGCGGGCTCCTCGATGCCCATCCGGCGGGCGAGCCGCCGGAACGTCTCCGACGTCGGCAGGCACTCGCCGGGCGGCGCGACCGCCGGTTCGTTCCAGGCCAGGTGCAGGTGCCCGTACGCCTCGTGCAGGTCGGCGTGCTCGTGCTGCGCCGTCGCGGGCAGCACGATGTCGGCGTAGTCGACGGTGTCGGTCGGGAACTGCTCCAGTACCACCGTGAACAGGTCCTCGCGCGCGAGGCCACGCCGCACCTTGTTCTGGTGCGGTGTGCTGCCCGCCGGGTTCGCCGCGATGACGAACAGCGCCTTGACCGGCGGATCCTGGACGTCCAGCAGTCCCTCGCCGAGCCGGCTCATCGACAGCGTCCGCACCGGACCCGGGCGCAGGTCGTCCCGGTACAGCGCCGCCTTGTTCAGCTTGATGTGCCCCGACGTCGAGAACGCGAGGCCGCCGCCGTGCAGCCGCCAGTCCCCGGTGACCGCCGGGATGCCCGCCAGCACCCGGAGCGTCGCCCCGCCGCCGGAGTGTCGCTGAATGCCCTGCGTGGCTCGGATGGCGGTGGGACGGGTGCGCGCGATCCGCTCGCCCAGCGCGACGATGTCCGCGACCGGGACCCCGGTGATCTCCGCGGCCCGCTCCGGGGGGAACTCCGCGATCCGCTCCCGGAACTCCTCCCAGCCCTGGGTGTGGTCCCGGAGGAAGTCCTCGTCCTGCGCGCCGAGCCCCACGATCACGTTCAGCAGGCCCAGCGCGAGCGCCGCGTCCGTGCCCGGCAGCGGGGCCAGGTGCTCGTCGGCCTGCTGCGCCGTCCGCGTCCGGACCGGGTCGATCGCCACCAGGCGCGCCCCGGCCTTGCGCGCGTCCTGGACGAACTTCCACACGTGGTGGCCGCTGGTCAGCGGGTTCGTCCCCCACAGCAGGACCAGCCTCGCGTGCGCCAGGTCCTGCGGGTCCATTCCGCCCGCGGAACCGATCGCCGCCTCCATTCCGGCGGCCCCGGCCGCCGAGCAGATGTCGACGGCGTGCGCGGACGCGCCCAGCACGTTGAAGAACCGGCGCCCGCCGAAACCCTCGCAGCCCTGCAGATAGCCGAGCGTGCCCGTCCCCCAGTAGGGCCAGACGGCCTCGCCGCCGTGCTCGCCGATGATCCCGCGCAGCCGTTCGGCGATCTCGTCGAGTGCCTCGTCCCAGGTGATCCGCTCGAACCGGCCCTCGCCCTTCGCACCGGCGCGCCGCATCGGATACAGGATCCGGTCGGGCTGCTCCGCGCGCTCCAGCCACCGGTTCACCTTGGTGCACAGGGCCCCGCGCGTGTACGGATGGTCCGGGTTGCCGCGCAGCCGCACCGCCTTCCCGTCCCGGACGGTCACCACCCACGAGCACCCGTCGGGGCAGTCCAGCGGGCACGCCCCCAGCACCTTCAGCTCGGACGACGCCGCGCCCCCGTCGACCATCCTCGAACCCTCCACAGCAGGTGAAACCTCTCCAGTGTCCGACATAACCACATGAGCGTCGTCCAGGGACGTCCATTACCCGTGGTCCCCGGCACCCGGGTCGCGGCGCCCCCGGCGGGGTGGTTTCCTATAGGGCGACGGAACCGGCCCGGTGGGGGGATACGAAGTGAAGAGCGTCGAGCCAGAGGTGTTCCTCGTAGCGCGGCCCGAACTGGACTACGGCGAGGTCGCCCGGTACCTGCGGGACGTCGGCGGGGAGAGCTGGCTGGAGCGCCTCGACCGCGGCGACCTCGACGGCGAGCTGAACGACCCCCAGAACCTCGCCGAGTTCGCCGGCCGGCTCTGCTACCGCTCCTGGGAGCCCGGCCTCAACCCCAACGTGACCAAGGTCCGCACCGACTCGTCCGCCTACCTGGAGAACATCCTCCGCAGCCTGCACGGATCGGTGCTGGAGCACGTCAGCTTCAGCTTCGTCCTGCACAACGTCAGCCGCGTCCTGACGCACGAGCTCGTCCGCCACCGCCCGGGCGTCGCGATCTCGCAGGAGTCGCTGCGCTACGTCCGGCTCCAGGACATCCCCTTCTGGTTCCCCGAGTGGGCCCGCGAGGACGCCGAGCTGATGAAGCGCGCCACCGCGATGCTGGAGCAGATGGAGGAGTTCCAGGGCTGGATGGCCGGGCACTTCGGGCTGGACGAGGAGGGCGTGCCCTTCAAGGAGAAGAAGCACAAGACCTCCTTCATGCGCCGCTTCGCGCCCGAGGGCGTCGGGACGGGCCTGGTCTGGACGGCCAACGTCCGCAGCCTGCGGCACACCCTCGAGAACCGGACCGCGCCGGGCGCCGAGGAGGAGATCCGGCTGCTCTTCGGCAAGATCGGCGAGATCATGCGGGCGGAGGCGCCCGACCTGTTCGGCGACTACGAGGTCGAGGACGGCGCCTGGGTCCCGAAGTGGCGCAAGGTCTGACGCCTCCGCTCGCGGGTCAGCGGTAGGTGCTGAGCTCGATCAGGTTCCGGTCGGGGTCCCGCACGTAGACGCTGGTGATCGGGCCGGTGGCCCCGGTGCGCTCGACCGGGCCCTCCTCGATCGGGACGGCGTGCCGCTCCAGGTCGGCGACCACGTCGCCGAGCGGGCCGTCGACGATCAGGCAGAGGTCGGCGCTGCCGGGGGACGGCCGTGCCGCCTTGGGCTCGAACTCGCGCCCGGCCTCATGCAGGTTGATCTTGCTGGTGCCGAAGGCGAGGGCGCGGCGTCCGGCGCCGAAGACGACCGCCTCCATGCCGAGGACGCGGGTGTAGAAGTCCACCGTCGCGTCGATGTCGGCGACGGTGAGGACGAGGTGGTCGAGCCGGTCGATGCGCATGCCGCCACGCTAGGGGAGCCCTGCCCGCCGGAACGGGCCGGGTCCGGGCCTGTACGTACGATGTACGTCTGCGGCAGGATGGGGCGGCATGTCGGACATCATGATTCCCGTCGGCGACCGCGAGCTGCCCGGGTACCTCGCCGTCCCCGGCGGCGAAGGCCCGTGGCCCGCCGTCGTCATCGTGTTCGAGGCGTTCGGCGCCACCGCCGACATGCGCGCGCAGGCCGACCGGTTCGCGTCCCGCGGCTACCTGGCCGTCCTGCCGGACTTCTACGGCGGCGCGCCGTGGGTGCGGTGCGTCCGCAAGGCGGTGGGGGAGATGCGCGCCGGGCGCGGCCCCACCTACGACGCGGTCGAGGCCACCCGCGCGTGGCTCGCCGCGCGCGACGACTGCACCGGTGACGTGGGCGTCTGCGGGTTCTGCATGGGCGGCGGGTTCGCGCTGGTCGCCGCGGCGAAGTACGACTTCCAAGCGGCGGCGGTCAACTACGGCATGCTGCCCAGAAAGCCGGAGGCTGCGCTGCGGGAGTCATGCCCGATCGTGGCCAGCTACGGCGGCGCGGACCCGACCCTCCGCCGCGCCGCGGCGAAGCTCGACCGGGCCCTGGCCGCCGGGGGCGTCCCGCACGACGTGAAGGAGTATCCCGGCGCCGGCCACAGCTTCCTCACCGAGACCGAGGCGCCGGGCCTGCTCGGCCCGGTCACGAAGATCGCCTTCGGGCTCGGCAGGGGCCGCGAGCACGCCCCCGTCGCCTGGGACCGCATCTTCGCCTTCTTCGACGAGCACGTCGCCAAAAAATCTACAACGTAAAGGCGCTGGGCCGGTCGGTCAGGGCTTCAGGACGGCCTGGGTCTGGGTCACCTGGGCGACGCGGCGGCCGGTGCCGTCGTAGAGGTCGGTCTGCACGACGATGGATGTCCGGCCCGTGTGCAGGGGGTGCGAGACGCCCCGCACGCTGCCCTCCTTCACGCCCCTGAAGAAGTTGGTCTTGGACTCCAGCGTCGTCGTGGACGCGCCCGCCGGCAGGTTGAGGAACGCGCACGCCGCGCCGAGGGTGTCGGCGAGCGCCATCAGCGCCCCGCCATGCATCAGCCCTCCGGCGGTACAGCGATCCGCCGCCCAGTCGAGATGGCCCGTGACCTCCTCGGGGGCGGCGGCGTCGATCTCCACGCCGAGCGCCCGGGCGAACGGCATGGCGTCGGTGATCTGGTCGGGGGTGAGCCCGGTGGTCATGGATCTCTCCTCGGACGGCGTGCCGGAACCTACCCGGCCCACCTTCGCGATCACCTGCGCACCCCGTCCATTACCTCAGAGGTAAGGCAGAGCCTTCCGACCACCGCGACCTCCGCCGGCGGCGCCCACCCGAAGGGACGCCCTGGGCCGCAGCCGTGCCCCTGGGGGCCTGTCTGGGCGGGTTGCTGGCGGCTTTCCGCCCGTCCAAAGGGGCCTTTGCGCGGGTGTGGGACGGGCCGATCCAGGGCCGTGCGGAGGGCTTTCCAGGTGCGTGAGGTGGGTCGAATCCCCTGCCCAGGGGTGGTCTGGGGCGCTCTGGGGGTGATCGACAGGCGGGTTTGTCGGGCTCGTGGAGATCGTTCCAAACTTTTTTTGGGGCGGGAGAACTGGGTCGCAGCCCTTGCGTGGGGGGTGTTTTGGGTGGTCTTTGCTGGTGGGGTGGGGTCTTGGGGCGTGCTTGACGAAATATGGGGGCGCTTGAACCTGTT
>NZ_JBEZJL010000126.1:0-19904 GCF_040651755.1 Actinomadura sp. NPDC048394
CGCCCTTGACTTTGGAGGGGCGGCCCCGTACGCAAGCGCCACCCCACCACCCGAACACCCTTATCCACGATCTCCCGAACACCACTCTCGTCGAGACGCCTGAACAGCCCCTCTTGCCAACCAATGGAATCTCGATGGAAACCCGTAGACCGGCATAAGAACCCGACAGGAAATACATCCCAACCCGGACATGCGCACAGCTCGGCTCCACCCACGCCACCACTTCCTTGGCATTGGCGCAGACATAGTGGCCGCCGGGGAGGTGAGGTTAGAGAAGACGGGCGGCGAGGAGGGCGGCGCCGTGGACGGCGGCGCGGTCGCCGAGTCGCGTGACGGCCAGCGGGGGAGCGGGACGGAACAGGAGGCGGTCGGCGAGCCGTGCCTCCAGCGGTTCGAGCAGCAGCGGCCCCGCCTGCGCCAAACCGCCCCCGAGGACGAACAGCCCCGGGTCGAGGAGCAGCGTGGTGGCGGCGAGGCTGTCGGCCAGGCAGTCGAGGGCCTCCGACCAGATCCGGGCCGCGAGGTCGTCGGTGCTTGCCCGCGCGATCACGTCCTCCGCGCGGACGCCTCCCACGTCGCCTCCCACGCCGCCCCCTGCGCCGTCCAGGGCTGCTGTGCTGTCGGCGGCACCGTCCAGGGCACCCGCTGCGCCGAGCGTGCTGCCCGCTGCACTAGCGACCGTGCCCGATCCGCCGGTCGGCGTAAGAGCGGCGGCCCTGGTGGTGTAGTGCCGCGCGATGGACGCGGCGGACGCGTAGGTCTCGAGGCAGCCCTTGTTGCCGCAGGCGCAGTCCTCGCCGCCGGGCCGGACGACGACGTGCCCGACCTCGCCGCTCCAGCCGGAGACGCCCGGGTAGGTGGTGCCGTTCAGGATCAGCGCGGCGGCGATCCCGGTGCCGATCGCCATGAACACGAAGTCGCCCGCGTCGCGTCCCGCGCCGAGGACGGCTTCGGCGAGGCCGCCGGTGCGGACGTCGTGGCCGACGGCGACGGGGACCCCGAGCCGCTCCTCCGCCAGGTGCAGCAGCGGCACGTCCTGCCACCCGAGGTTGGCGGCGCGGACGGCGGTCCCGGACGCCTCGTCCACGATGCCGGGGACGGCGATCCCGGCGGCGCGGGCGGGCCGTCCGAGCGCGCCGGCGCGGGCGGCCATGTGGGCGGCGAAGTCGAGGATGCCGCCGACCGGATCGGTGCGGTCGGTCGGCCATGTCTCGGCGAGCAGCACGTCCGCGCCGGTCGCCGCCCCGGAGCCGGCGGCGCCGGACGGGGCGGGGACGAGCGCGGCCTTCATGGACGTCCCGCCGACGTCGATCGCGATGAGGGTCACTTGACGGAGCCCGCGGTGAGGCCGCCGATCAGGTACCGCTCGATGAAGACGAAGAGGATCACGACGGGAACGATAGCGATGAGCGAGGTGGCGAACAGGTACTGCCAGTGCGCCTGGTACTGGGTGACGAACGACGGGATCGCGACGGTCAGCGGCTGCCGGTTGGGCGACGCGGTGACGGTCAGGGCGACGATGTACTCGTTCCAGGCGGAGATGAACGTGTAGACGACGGCGGTGATGACGCCCGGCGTGGAGATCGGGAGCGTCACCCGGAACAGCGCGCCGAGGCGTCCGGCGCCGTCCAGGAACGCGGCCTCCTCCAGTTCCTTGGGGATGCTGGAGAAGTAGCCGTGCAGGATCCACACGCAGAACGGCAGGTTGAACGCGGCGTTGACGAGGATCAGCGCCATCAGGGTGTCGGTCAGGTTGAGCGCGACCATCTCCCGGAAGATGCCGATGACCAGCGCGGTCGGCGCGAACATCTGGGTGACGAGGACGAGCAGCAGGAACGCGCCGCGCCCGCGGAACCGGTTGCGGGCGGTGTAGTACGCGGCGGGCATCGCGCACGCCAGCGTGACGACGGTGGCGACGGCGGCGACGACGAGCGAGACCCGCATGTTGGTCCAGATCGGCGCGGCCTTCCAGACGTCCACGAAGTTCGACCACTGCCAGTGCCCGGGCAGGTACGTCCCGGGCGACTCGGTGAGCTCGTGCTCGGTCTTCAGCGACGTCAGGAACATCTGCAGGTACGGCGCCACGAAGATCAGCGCGACGAGCCAGCCGACCCCGGTGAGGAGCACCTTGCGGACGGGGGAGCGTTTCATCGGACCTCCTCCCGCCAGCGCGTGGCCCGCAGGTACACCAGCACCATCACCAGGATCAGGACGAAGTTGACGACGGCCATCGCGGCGGACTCGCCGACGTGCTGGTCGTAGAACGCGAGCTTGTACATGAAGGTGGTGGTGGTGTCGGTGGCGTGCCCGGGACCGCCGGCGGTCATCGCCCAGATGATCGGGAACGAGTTGAAGACGTTGATGACGTTGATGATGGAGGCGATCAGGACGGCGGGCCGCAGCAGCGGCAGCGTGATCCCGAAGTAGGTGCGGAAGGCGCCGGCGCCGTCGACGCGGGCCGCCTCGTACACGTCGGACGGGATGGACTGGAGCCCGGCGAGGATGACGAACGAGGTGAACGGCAGCGACACGAACACCGCGACCCACATCATCCAGATCATCGCCTGGTGGGGGTGGCCGAGCCAGTTGACCGGCTTGTCGATGACGTGCAGGTCGAGCAGCACGCGGTTGACGATGCCGGAGTAGTTGTCCAGCATCCACTTCCAGATCAGCGCGGTCATCAGCACCGACGCCGCCCACGGGACGATGACGGCCCAGCGGACGACGCGGCGGCCGGGGAAGCGGGCGTTGAGCAGCTGGCCGACCGCGAGCGACAGCACCATGGTGACGACGACGATGCCGGCGACCCACAGCAGCGTGCGGAGGACGACGGGGACGAGGGCGTCCTCGTCGAACAGGTCGGTGTAGTTGGCCGAGCCGCGGTTGCCGAGCGTCACGCCGGACGAGCTGATCTTCAGCAGCGAGGTGCGGACCATCTCGATGACGGGCCACAGCACGACGACGGCGATGAGCACGATGGACGGGCCGAGCCACAGCAGCGGGACGAGCGCGCGCCCGATGCGCCTGAGCAGGGAGGGGCGGGACGCCGGACGGAATCCGGCGTCCCGCTTCACGGCGACGTCCTGCACTCAGCCGGCCTTTTCGGCGGTCTGCTGAATGTCGTCGAGCACCTTCTTCGGGTCCTTGTCGGCGACCGAGGTGCCGAGGCTCTGCTTGACGGCGCCCGCCACGGCCGACCACGCGGGGTTGCTGGTCGGGGCGAACTTGCTCGTCGGCAGCGCGTCGACGAACTGCTTCATGTACGGGTCGGAGCTGAGCGCGTCACCGGCGGACTTCGTCGTCGGCAGGAAGCCCTCCTTGGCGAGGAACCGCGAGACGTTGTCCTTCTGGTAGAAGAAGTCGAGGAACTTCTTGACGGCCTCCTTGTTCTTGCCGTCGTTCTTCTTGAACGCGTCGAGGACGTCCATGACGCCGAGCGTGTTCGGCTGCGAGCTCGCGTTCTTCACCGGCAGCGAGGTGACCCCGAAGTTCAGGTTCGGGTTCGCCGGGGTGATGAATCCGGCCTTGGTGAACGGGCCGCCGATCGCCATTCCGATCTTGCCCTGGGCGAACTGGTTGAACACCGTCTTGCGGTCGGTGCTCTCCGGGTTCGGCTGGGTCAGCCCGGACTTGTTGAGGTCCTTGAGAAAGTTCAGCGTGTCGACGTTCGCGGGCTGGTTGATCGCCCATTTGCCGGACGAGTCGACCCAGCCGCCGTTGTCGTTCATCGCCCAGGAGAAGAACTCCGCCTGCGCCTCCTCGGGGCCGAGCGGCAGGCCGTAGCCGATGGCGCCGGTCTTCTTGATCTTCTGCGCGTCGGCCTTGATGTCGGCCCAGGTCTTGGGCGGGTCGGTGATGCCGGCCTTCTGGAACAGGTCCTTGTTGTAGAACATCAGCCGGGCGCTGGAGATGAACGGCAGCGTGTACTGCTCGCCGTTGAACTTGGCCTGCTCCACGAACGTGGGGGTGAAGTCGCTGAGCGTGGCCGGCGACACGACCTCGGAGGCCTTGTAGAGCAGGCCGTCGCGGGCGAAGTCGGAGAACGCGTTGTAGTTGAGGATGTCGGGGACCTGCTTGGTCTGGACGTAGGTCTTCACCTTGGCGTCCATCTGGGTCCAGTCGACCATCTCCAGGTTCACCTTGTACCCGGAGTTCTTGGCCTCGAAGTCCTTGATCAGGGCGTCCCAGAAGGGCTTGGTGTTGTCGTCGTAGATGGCCGCGACGAATTTGATCGTCTTGCCGTCGGAGTCGTCTCCGCCGGACGAGCTTCCCTTGCCGCATCCGCTGACGCCGAGTGCCACGGTGAGGCCCGCGGCGATGGCGCCGATGAGGTGCCGTTTCATCTGTCCCCGCCTTCTTCGGCTCGCACTTGCGGACGCTCCCGCGCGTCCGTGCGTCGTTTTTCGGCCCGCATGTTCACGCCGCCCCGGACGGGTCGCGCGGCGTGCCGTCGCATGACCCTTTGGCGTGGTCCTCCCGCGGGCGGCGTCGGCCGCCCGGTCCTCCTCCCTTTCGCGCATGAAAAATTGTGCGCGGTGCGAATGCTCACTGAGCACAAACGCGCGTGGTGGCCATGAAGATAAACACTGGTCCGTACCAGTTCAAGGGGTGCATTACGCAAGAGGCTTAACCGTTACCGGAGGCGGCCGTGGTCCGGTGTGCACGCTGGGCTGGTCTGGTCGGGCGGTTTCGGCCCGTGATCGCGCGGTTTTGGTGCGCTCACTCTGCGCGCGACCGCTGTGACCTGCTGTGACGACGTTCCGGCGGGTGCGTGCGCGGGAGGCCGGGCGCTGGCCTGCGGCCTGTTTTGCCCTTCTTTACGCGGGTAGCCCGGCGCACGACTCCGAGTGGACGGCGAGGTGACGAGCACATGAACTTCCGGACCGGGTTCGCCGCCGGCGCGGGCGGCGTTCTGGTCGCGGCCGCGGCCGGCCGCGCCGGGCGCCGGGTCGCGGACCGGGTCGTCGCCCGCTTCGAGTCCCGGCTGGAACGCTCCGTCCGGCGGCTGGCGGCCGAGGCGGAGCAGGGCGGGCCGCTGGTCAGGGCGGCGCTCGCGGGCGCCCGGGCCCTGTACGACGGCAAGTCGCCGGGCCGCGCGCTGCTCAGCTTCGGCTGGACGGCGCTGAAGGAGACCCTCAAGCGGATCTTCAGCTTCGGCGGCCGCGGCGGGCCGGTGAACATCGTCGAGCAGATCGACGTCGGCGCGCCCTGCCGGCTGGTCTACGACCAGTGGACCCGCTTCGAGGACTTCCCGTCCTTCATGAAGAAGGTGGTGAGCGTCGACCAGGCGTCCGACGAGCGGCTGGACTGGAAGGCGCGGATCTTCTGGTCGAGCCGGACGTGGCGCTCGACGATCGTCGAGCAGGTCCCGGACCGGCACATCGTCTGGCGGTCCACGGCGGCCAAGGGACGGGTGGACGGGACCGTCAGCTTCCACGAGCTGACGCCCGACCTGACCCGCGTCCTGCTCGTCCTGGAGTACCGCCCCGGCGGCCTGTTCGAGCGGACCGGCAACCTGTGGCGCGCGCAGGGCCGCCGGGTCCGGCTGGAACTGAAGCACTTCCGCCGCCATGTCATGACCCGCTCGCTGACGGCCCCCGGCGGGGTCGAGGGCTGGCGCGGCGAGATCCATGACGGCGAGGTCGTCCGGACCTCGTGAAGCAGACCCCCGAAACCGAACTCCTGCGGAGGAGACACACCATGAAACGCGGAACCAGGGTGGGCCCGGTGCCCATCGGACAGATCGCGAAACGGCTGCCGGTCGGCCGGCGGAGCCCGTCCGGCCTCGGCCGGATCACGCAGAACCTGCCGAGCGGTGTCCCGGGCGGCAAGGCGCTCGGCGCGACCGGCGGCGTCCTGCTCGGCGCCGGCGCCGCCGTGGCGGCGGGCCGCGCGCTCAGCCGCCGCAACGACCGGGGCGAAGAGCCCGAGGAGCGGAACGAGAGCGGCGGCTCCACCGGAAAGAGCACGGCGAAGAGCGCGAAGGACACCGCGAAGAACACCGCCGAGAACGCCAAGGACACCGCCGAGGAGACGGCCGGCAAGCCCGCCGAGAAGGCGAAGGGCCTGTTCGGGCGGCTCAAGGACACCATCGGCGGCGCCCTGAAGAAGGGCGGCGGCAAGGGCGGCGGCGGCAAGAAGGTGAAGGTCACCAACATCATCGAGCACACCGACATCGGTGCGCCGCGCCGCCTCGTCTACGACCAGTTCACGCAGTTCCAGGACTTCCCGTCCTTCATGAAGAAGGTCATCAGCGTCGACCAGGCGGACGAGGAGAAGCTGAACTGGCAGGCGAAGATCTTCTGGTCCAAGCGGACGTGGGAGGCGACGATCGTCGAGCAGGTCCCGGACGAGCACGTCGTCTGGCGCTCCAAGGGCGCGAAGGGCCACGTGGACGGCACCGTCAGCTTCCACGAGCTGGCGCCGAACCTGACCCGCGTCCTGGTGGTCCTGGAGTACCACCCGCAGGGCCTGTTCGAGCGGACCGGCAACATCTGGCGCGCGCAGGGCCGCCGCGTCCGGCTGGAGCTCAAGCACTTCCGCCGGCACGTGATGACCCAGTCGCTGACGCACCCCGACGAGATCGAGGGCTGGCGCGGCGAGATCCGCGACAGCGAGGTCGTGAAGACCCACGAGGAGGCGCTGAAGGAGGAGGAGAAGTCCGGGAACGGCCGCAAGGCCAAGAGCGGCTCCGGCTCCTCCGCCGGGAACTCCTCGAACTCCTCGAAGAGCGCTCGCGGCTCCAAGGACGCGGCCAAGGAGGAGGAGTACGAGAAGGCCTGACACGGGCCGGTCCTCCGCCGGACGGACACAGGCCGGTCCTCCGCCGGACGCCGGGCGCGGACCCCTCGTCCGCGCCCGGCGGGTCAGCGGATCATCCGGGCCAGCTCGACGCGCGACCGGATCCCGAGCCGGGTGAAGACGTTGCGGAGGTGGTGGTCGATGGTCCGCGGGCTGAGCAGCAGCCGGGCCGCGATCTCGCGGTTGGTGGCGCCCTCGGCGACCATCCGGGCGATGTGCGCCTGCTGGGCGGTCAGCCCGGTCAGCGCGGGCGGCTCCCCGGGCCCGGAGGCGGTGCGCGGTGCAGCCGTCTCCGGGTCCGGGGCCGGGCCCGCGTCGCCCGCCGCGCGCAGCTCGGCGCGGGCCTGCCCGGTCCACGGGACGGCGCCGTACCGCTCGAAGATCCGCAGCGCGGTGCGCAGGTGCTCGCGGGCGGCGCGGGGGCGGCGGCCGCGCCGGAGCCGGGCGCCGAACAGCAGCTCGGTGCGGGCCAGCTCGAACACCGCGCCCGCCGACTCGTGCAGCCGGAGCGCCTCGGTGTAGTGCGCGGCGGCCTCGTCGTCGCATTCGGCGAGGAGGGCGGCGCAGCGGCGGGCGAGCGCGAGCCGTCCCGGGGTGCGGGTTGCGTCGGCCCAGCGGGTGAAGTCCTCGGCGGCGCGGGCGGCGCGCGCCCGGTGGCCGGTGTAGGCGAGGGCCTCGACCAGGTGCGGCGCGGCGAGCAGCCGGGCCAGCGGGTGCGCCAGGCCCGCCCCGCCCGGGAGCCGCAGCCGCGCGGCGGCGTCGCCGGGACGGTCGGCGGCGAGGTCGAGGCAGGCGGGCGCCCACGCGCCGAACGCGGCGGCGCGGATGAGGCCGCGCCGGTCGGCGCCCGCGAGCCCGCGCCGGTCCGCGCCGCCGGAGAGCGCTTCCAGGTGCCGGTGCGCCGCGTCGCGGTCGCCGTTGAACGAGGCGACGAGCGCGAGCGCGGCGAGGTGCTCGGCGGCGTGCCCGTGCTGCCCGGTCGCCCGCGCCAGCCGCAGGCCCTCGTGGCACGCGGTGATCGGCACCGGCGGATGGCCGAGGAGCGTCTCGCACCGCGCCGCGGCCGACAGCGCGTACGACTCGGCGGGCGCGTCGCCGCGCAGCCGCGCGGACGCGACGGCCCCGGCCGCGAGCGCGCGCGCCCGGCCGTCGCCGAGGGCGAGGGCCGCGAGCGCCGCCCACGCCTGCGCGGCGGAGTCGCCGGAATGGTCGGCCGAGGAGTCGCCCGCGATGGCCTCGCCCAGCCGGACGGCCCGGCCGAGCAGCCGCGCGGCCTCGGCGTAGCGGCCGCGGAACGTCGCGGCCATCCCGGCGAGGTGCGCCCGCATCAGGCCGGTGCGGGGCGTGTCCGGTGCGCCGGGCAGGTTCGCGGCGCGTTCCGCGATCTCGGCGTAGGCGAGGTGGTCGCCCGCGGCGTCGGCGGCCTCGGCCGCCCACATGAGCGCCGCGAGCGCCAGCGCGCCGTCGGTCCCGGCGAGCCGTTCGGCGGCGTCCCGCAGCATCGGGACGGCGGTGGCCGGCGACCCGGAGCCCGCCTCGATCTCGCCGCGCAGCAGTTCGGCGAGCCCGGCCCGGGTGCCGTCCTGGTCCAAGGGCCGGACCTGCCGCAGCACGGCCCGGGCCCGGCGCGCGCGTCCGCCCGCCCAGGCGTCGGTGGCGGCGGCCAGCAGCCGGTCCGCGCGCGCGCCGCGTTCCGACGTCAGCGCCGCGGCGCGCTGCCACGCCTGCCACGAGTCGCCGTACCGGCCCGCGCGGCGGGACCGCGACGCGGCCTCCGCCAGCTCGTCGGCGATCCGGTCGTCGGCCTCGCCGGACAGCGCAGCCCGGTGCCAGATCAGCGACGGCCGCTGCCAGTCCTGCACGAGCAGTTGCGCGAGCAGCGCGTGCGCGGCGCGCCGCTCGGCCCGTGACGCCTCCGCCCACAGCGACGACCGGACGAGCCGGTCCCGCACGACCACCGCGTCGTCCCCGGCGACCGCGTGGTCGGCGAGCCGCAGCAGGCCCGACTCGCGCGCCGCCTCGATCTCCCGCGCGCCGATCCCGGCCGTCCGCGCGGCCCGCGCCACCGTCGCCGCGCCGAGCCACTCGTCCGCCGCGACCATCAGCACGAGCCGCTGCGCGCCCGGCGGGAGCCGCAGGTGGCGGTGCCGGTACAGGGTCCGCAGGACGCTGCCGGGCGGCAGCGCGCGGGGCGGCGCGGCGCCGCCGGACAGCTGCGCCGCGGTCAGCCCGCCGGCCAGCTCCCGGACGGCGAGCGCGCACCCGCTCGCCAGGTCGACGACCTCCTCCGCGAGCTCGGTGCCGAGCGCGTCGCCGGCCGCGTCCTGCAGGATCCGCAGGCTCGCCTCCTCGTCCAGCGGCGGCAGCCGCAGGTGCGGGATGCCGGTGAGCGGCGCCAGTGTGCGCGCGGCGAAGATGATCGCGAGCCGCTCGTCGTGGACGCGGCGCGCCGCGAACGCGAGGGCCTCCAGCGAGACCCGGTCCAGCCACTGCGCGTCGTCCACCCGGCACAGCACGGGGCCGGACCGCGCGGCGACGCTCAGCAGCTCGCAGACCGCCGAATACAGGACGAACGGGGCCGGGGCCTCGCCGCCGGACAGCGGCGCCAGCGCCGCCCGGAACGCCGGCGGGAGCTCGCCGACCAGGTCCGACAAGGGCCGCAGCAGCCGGTGCAGCCCCGCGTACGGGACGTCCGCCTCGGCGGGGACGCCGGTCGCCGCCAGCACCCGGAACCCTTCGGCGGCGGTCCGCTCGGCGGCGTCCAGCAGGGCCGTCTTTCCCATGCCCGCGTCCGCGACGACGGTCAGCGCGCTTCCCTGCCCGTCGCGCGCCCGGCCGAGGAGCCCTTCGACGACCCGGAGCTCCCGGTCGCGTCCGTACAGCCGATCGTGTCCAGACAACACACCCATGGTGACGAGAGGAGCACGCGCCCGCCGGACGGTCCAGAGCGCGGTTCCGTTTCGGGGCGGCCGCGCAACGGGACCGGGCCGCGGTTGTGCGCCGGCACAGTGCGGGCCGGGACCGGTGGTCCTGGAGTGCGCGCGGTGGCACGATGAGGCCCCCTGCGTTGTGCCGGAGGTGGCGGGCGATGACGGCGAGCCGGTCGGGAACCACGGACCGCTTGGACGCCGGGGGCCGCGAGGGCCTCCGCGGGGACCCCGCCCACCGGGAACCGGCCCGCCGCGATCCCGCCCACCGCGACCGGGAGCCGGGCCGCGAGCGCGAGCCGGGCCGCGCGGACGCCGACCGGGCCATCCTGCGCAAGGCGGTGCTGCGGCTGACCGACCGGCTCCCCGACCTCGCCGACCGGCTCGCCGCCGAGATCCTGTCCGGCGACGACGGCGACCGCTCCGAGCAGCTGCGCGGCGACCTCGGGGAGGTCTGCCGGGCCGGCCTCGGGTACGGGTTCGAGGCGATCCTCGAACCCGGCCGGGGCCGCGCCGACCTGGACTGGGCGCGCCGGCTCGGGCGGCGCCGCGCGCACCAGGGCCAGCCGCTCGACCAGCTGCTGCGCTCCTACCGGCTCGCCGGGCGGGTGTTCTGGGAGGCCGTCGTCGAGGTCGTCGGGCGGCACGACCCCGGCAACGTGCCCGCGCTCGTCCGGCAGGCGACCCGCACCTGGGACACCATCGACGAGCAGTCCGGCGCGGCCGCCGCCGCCTACCACCAGACCGAGCTGTCGCTGGCGCGGCGCAGCGAGGAGCGCGTCCAGGCGATCGTGGACGCGCTGCTGGACGGGCAGGGCGCGGACGGCGGGCTGCTCGCCACCGCCGCGTCCGTCCTCGGGCTGCCGGCGGCGGGCCGGTACGCCGTGGTGATGCTGGGCGCCGAGGGCGGGTTCGCGGGCGGCTTCGACGGCGAGCTCTCCGCGGAGTTCCCCGGCGGCCGGGACCGGCGCCCCGGCGACATCGGCGGGATGCGGTTCATCTGGCGGCTGCGCGCCGACGCGCAGGTCGCGCTGGTCGCGCTCGGCACGGCGGAGCTGGACGACCTCGTCGCCGCCGTCCGCCCCTACGCCCGGTCGCACGCCGGCGTCAGCCCCGTCGTGCACACCCTCGCCGAGCTGGGCGGCGCACGCTGGCTCGCCGAGCTGGCGCTGCGGACCTGCCGCGGCCCCGGCTCCCAGGTCGTCCGGCTCGACCGGCGCCTGCCCGACGCGCTGGTGCTGTCCCAGCCGCGGCTGGCCGGCCGGCTCGGCGACGTCGCGCTCGGCGGCCTCGCCGGCGTCGACCCCGCGTTCCGGGACGTGCTGCTCGCGACCCTCGCCGCCTGGCTGGACTGCGACGGCTCCGCCGCCCGCGCGGCCGACCGGCTGTTCTGCCACCGCAACACCGTCCTCAACCGGCTCCGCAAGATCGAGCAGCTCACCGGCCGCACGCTCGCCCATCCCCGCGACCTGGTGGAGGTGGCGCTCGCGCTGAGCGCCGTCCGCCTCCACGGCCCCGCCCAGCTCTGACTCGCCGCAGCTCAGCGGACGACGGCGCGGAGGAGGCGGAAGTAGTCGAAGGGGCGGAGGTCGTCGGTGCGCCTCCACGCCTCCGGCGGGACGGCCCGCTCCAGGGTGACGTTCTCGACGACGTCCAGGCCGTGCGCCGCGAGCAGCGCGTCCACCTCGCCGGGCGCGAACCGGGACCGGGACGGCTCGCCCGCGTCCCGGGTGACCCGCGCGGCGATCTCGGCGTAGGCGTCGCCCTCCGCGTCCCGCAGGCCGGGCGGCAGCGCGTAGTCCATGACCAGCTCGGTTCCGGGCGCGAGGCGGCCGATCTCCGCGAGCGTGCCCGCGATCGCGTCGCGGGTGAGGAAGTAGCTGACGCCGAGCCAGCTCACCAGCGCCGGGCGCGCGGTGTCGAACCCGGCGGCGGCGAGGAGCCGGACGGGCCCGTCCGGCTCCTCGAAATCGACCGGAACGAGCACGGCGTTCCCGGGGACGGGAATTCCGGCGGCGTCCAGCAGGCCTTTCTTCCACTCCTGCGTCGCCGGATGGTCGACCTCGAAAACGCGTTGTCCGGCGGGCGCGCGGAACGCGTAGGTGTCGAGTCCCGCGCCGAGGACCGCGTACTGGTCGAACGCGCCGGCGCGCGCCTCGGCGTAGCGGCTGCGGACGGTGGTGATCGTGCGGGTGCCCGCGAGGATGATGTGCCCGCCGTTGCCGCGGTGGTAGGCGATCATCTCGTCCGCCAGCCCGCCGAGCAGCCGCCCGGCCAGCGGGTCGGTGAAGATGAGGGGCCGCTCGTCGACCAGCGGGTGCGCGGCGCGGGCCGCCGCGGCCGACAGCGCGGTGCGGCTGGGTCGTCCTTCGTCCATGGCCTGCCTTTCCTGCCGGCCCCGCTCGGCGGGGGCCGGGCTCGGTGAGCCGGTGTTCGGGAAAGGCAGCCTATTCGGCGATAACGCCATCATAGCAGCGCGAAATAAATTCCCCATATACCTCACATCAAGATCGGGCCGCATTCCATTCGCGTCGCCCGCGAGCGGGTTAACGCGGAGCTAACCCGGCGTTGTCATGCGGCTGATGCGGTGACGGCTAACTTGACGGTCGGACGAAGACCGGACTGCCTTAGGGGGAGGGCATGGGACTCACCGGAGGCGGATTCATCACGCTGCTGTTCCTGGTGGTGGCGGTCCTGTTCGCGTTCACCGTGTGGTGGTGGCCGCGCGGCGCGCGCTCGGGGCCCGGCACCGTCGCCGCCAGGATCGGCCTGCTGGTCGGCACCCAGGCGATCACGCTCCTCGCCGTTCTCGTCGCGGTCAACGCGCACTTCGAGTTCTACTCCGGCTGGGACGACCTGTTCGCCACCAACGCGGCGCCCGCGAAGATCAAGCACGTCATGGCGAAGGCCGGCGGCCCGGTGAAGCAGATCGACACCGCGACGATCAAAAGGATCGGCGGCGCCGCCGCGAAACGCGATCCGGCCGTGTCCGGGGCGACCGAGGAATACCGTTTCCAGGGCCAGGCGACGGGCCTGAGCGCCGAGACGTTCGTCCTGCTCCCGCCGCAGTACTACCAGTCCGCGTACGCGAAGACCCGGTTCCCGGTGATCATCGTGCTGACCGGCTACCCGGGCCATCCGACCGCGCTGCTGCACACGATGCGCTTCCCCGACCTCGTCCGGCAGGGGGAGCGGGCCGGGGTGCCGCCCGCGATCTACGTGCTGATGCGGCCGACGGAGGCGCCGCCGCGCGACACCGAGTGCGCGGACGTGCCCGGCGGCCCGCAGGTCGAGAGCTTCTTCGCCACCGACGTGCCGCTCGCGATGCAGGCCCACTACCGGGTCGCCGTCGGCCGCACCGGCTGGGGCATCATGGGCGACTCCACCGGCGGGTTCTGCGCCACCAAGATCGCGATGAAGCATCCGGACCGGTACTCGGCGGCGGCGTCGCTGTCCGGGTACTTCTCCACGATCCAGGACCTCACCACCGGCAAGCTCTTCGACGGCAACAAGAACCTGCAGAACGAGAGCAACCTGCTGTGGCGCGAGAAGCACCTGCCCGCCCCGCCGATCTCGCTGCTCGTCGCGTCCTGCCGGGTGGGGGAGAAGACCTTCCCGGAGAACGAGCGGTTCCTCGCCGGGATCCGCCCGCCGATGAAGGCCGACAGCCTGTTCCTGCCGTCCGGCGGCCACAACTACCGCACGTTCCGCCGGATGGTGCCCGCCACGCTCCGCTGGTTCGGCGCCCGCCTCAAGGCCGAGTGACGCGCGCCGGGCGCGGGGTCACGCGCCCTCGTCGGACGGCGGCTCGGACGGCGGCTCGGACGCCGGCAGCAGCAGCGTGAAGATCGGCGGGGACGGGCGGCGCAGCACCAGCCGCCCGCCCTCCGCCTCCGCCAGCGCACGCGCCAGCGCCAGCCCGATCCCGTGCCCGCCGTCCCGGCCGCCGCCGTCCCGCCCGCCGTCGCCCTCGCCGCCGGAGTGCCGCCGCGCGAAGATGTCCTCGGTCTCGGTGACGCCCGGACCCTCGTCCGACACGTCGATCGCCAGGCCGCCGCCGATGTCGCTCGCCTCCACGGTCACCCGCCCCGCGCCGTGCACCTGCGCGTTGTCCAGCAGCACACCGAGGATCTGCCGCACCGCCGACGCCGACGCGTGCACCTCCGGCAGCGGACCCCGCGCCGCCACCTCCAGCGGGCGCCCGGCGGGCGGCCGCCGCCGCAGCTCCTCCAGCATCCCCGGCACGTCCAGCCGCTCCCGGTTCGGGCCCGCGTCCCGCGCCAGGCTCAGCAGGTCGTCGATGATGTCGCGCAGATGCTCGCCGCGCCGCACCGCCGTCCGCACCGCCGCCGCCAGGTCCGCGCCCGGCCGCTCCAGCGCCGACTCCAGCCCCAGCAGCAGCCCCGTCAGCGGCGTCCGCAGCTGGTGCGACACGTCCGCGCTGAACGCCCGCTCCCGGTCCAGCATCGACCCGAGCCGCCGCGCCGTCACCTCCAGCGCCCGGCCCGCCTCGTCCGCCTCCAGCACCCCCGACGACTGCGCCCGGACGGTGAAGTCGCCGTCCCCGAGCGCCTGCGCCGCCAGCGTCAGCCGCTCCAGCGGGCGCGCCAGCCGCCGCGACTGGTACCGCGCCACGAACACCGCCAGCCCGACGATCAGCAGCGCGAACGCCGCCATCACCCACCACGCCCGCTCGATCCGCCGCGCGACGGCCCGCTCCGGCATGCTCACCCGCGCCGCCGACGTCACCCCCTCGTCCGAGGGGATCGGCGCCGTCACCACCAGCCGGCCGTGCTCGTCGCGCTGGTGCAGCCGCCCGTCGCTCGCCTGCGCCGCCGCCCGCGAGTACGGCGGGCCCTCCCCGGTCAGCCGGCGCCCGTCGATCCCGTAGATCCCGACCCGCAGCCGCTCGTTCAGCCCCTCCGGCAGCTCGATCGGGCGCGGATGCCGCGCCTCGTCGTCCGGCGCCGTCGCCGCGACCCGCGTCGCGTCCCGCTCCAGCTTCGTCTGCGCCTCGCTGCGGTACAGCCGCTGCACCGCCACCGCCAGCGGGACGATCAGCAGCAGCACCGCCACCGCGGTGATCCCCGCGATGGTGACCAGCAGCCTGCGCCGCAGCGGCGCCGTCCTCGGAACCGCGTCCACACTCGCCTCCCGCCCGGAGGATAACCGCAGCCGGGACGTGCCGGACGCGCCCCGCGCCCGCGCCGCGGCAAGGTAAGCGACGCCCTAACCCACCGCACAGCCGCCGCTGATGCGCCCCGGGCTAGGTTGCGTCCTGACGCCGGCGTCGAGAGGGGGAGGCACGATCATGCGCAGGCTGCTCATCGGCGTACTGATCGTCACGGCGCTGGCCGGTGTCGGGCTCGGCCACGCGGTCAACGTCCACCGGGACTGCGCGTCCGAGCCCGGCTCACGGCTCGGCAGGGTCGTCGACGCCGTCACCGACGTCGTCACCGCCACCACCCGCGGCTCATTCTGCCCGGCCTCGCGGCCCGGCGCGCGGACGGCCGGCGTCCCGGCCCGCACGTGACCGCCCCCGTCCGTAACATCGGGACCATGGCCGGACCCTATGTGCTCGTCGTGGAGGACGACGAGGCCATCGGCAGCGAGCTCGCCGAGGCCCTCGCCGCGCACGGCTACGAGGCCGACTGGGCCGCCACCGGCGGCGACGCCCTCGACAGCGCCGCCCGCCGCGCCCCCGACCTGATCCTGCTGGACCTCGGGCTCCCCGACATCGAGGGCGTCACCCTCTGCCGGCGGCTCCGCACCGTGCTGCGCGACGCGGTGATCGTCGTGCTCACCGCCCGCACCCAGGAGTTCGAGGTCGTCGTCGCGCTCGACGCGGGCGCCGACGACTACCTGACCAAGCCGTTCCGGCTCACCGAGCTGATGGCCCGGCTCCGCGCCCACCTGCGCCGCAGCAGCGCCGGACGGTCCGACGAGCGGTTCGTCACCGCCGGCCGCCTCACCCTCGACCTCGCCGCCCGCCGCGCCAGCTACGCCGGCACCGAGATCGCGCTGCGCCCCAAGGAGTTCGACCTGCTCGCCCGGCTGGTGCAGTCCGCCGGCGAGGTCGTCACCCGCGAGGACCTCATCGACCAGGTCTGGGACACCAACTGGTTCGGCCCCACCAAGACCCTCGACGTGCACATCTCCGCCCTGCGCCGCAAGCTCGCCCAGCAGGGCGCCGACCCCGGCAGCATCACCACCCTGCGGGGCCGCGGCTACCGCTACGAGCGCGACTGAGCCCCGCTGCCAGCGGCCTGCCAGCGATCTGCCAGGGCTGCCGCCGACGCTGGCTCGCATGATCCTCATCGCCGGAGCCGGCCCGACCGGCCTCACCCTCGCCATCGACCTCGCCCGCCGCGGCGTCCCGCACCGCATCGTCGACCCCGGCCACCCGTCCGGGTCGCGCGGCAAGGGCCTCCAGCCCCGCACCCTCGAGGTGTTCGACGACCTCGGCGTCATCGACGCCGTCCGCGCCGCCGGCGCCCCCTACCCGCCGCTGCGCGCCTACGCGGGCGCCGACGTCGTCTGGGAGGGCCGCATGCACGACCCCGTCGAGCCGACGCCCGAGGTGCCGTACCCGAACGTCCTGATGGTGCCGCAGTGGCGCACCGAGGAGATCCTCCGCGACCGCCTCACCGCCCTCGGCGGCCACGTCGACGCCGTCGGCCTCGCCTCGTTCACGCAGGACGACGACGGCGTCACCGCCGTCCTGACCGACGGCACGACCGTCCGCGCCGCCTACCTCGTCGGCGCCGACGGCGGCCGCAGCACCGTCCGCAAGGCCCTCGGCATCCCGTTCCTCGGCGAGACCCGCGACGAGGAGCGCATGCTCATCGGCGACGTCCGGACCCCCGACCTCGACCGCGACCACTGGCACATGTGGGCCGACCTGGAGACCCGCACCCCCGGCGTCGGCCTGTGCCCGCTGCCCGGCACGTCCGACTTCCAGTTCACCGCCGCCCTCGCCCCCGGCGACGACCCCGACCTCACCCTCGCCACCTACCAGAAGCACCTCGCCGACGGCACCGGCCGCGACGACATCCGCCTCACCGGCCTCGGCTGGGCGTCGGTCTACCGCGTCAACATCCGGATGGCCGAACGGTTCCGCGCCGGCCGCGTCTTCCTCGCCGGCGACGCCGCCCACGTCCACTCGCCCGCCGGCGGCCAGGGCCTCAACACCGGCGTCCAGGACGCCTACAACCTCGGCTGGAAGCTCGCCGCCGGTTCCCCGTCCCTCCTCGACACCTACGAGGAGGAACGGCTCCCCGTCGCCGCCGGCGTCCTCGGCATCAGCACCGCCCTCTACCAGAAGGCCGCCGAAGGCCAGGCCGACGCCCACAAGCGCGGCGAGGAGACCCAGCAGCTCCTGCTCGCCTACCCCGACAGCCCCCTCTCGTCCGGCCCTGCGGGCGGCACCCGCGCCCCGAACGCCCGCCTCGCGGACGGCACCACCCTCTTCGACGCCTTCCGCGGCCCCCACTTCACCCTGCTCGCCTTCAACACCCCACCGCCCACCTGCGGCCGCGACGTCCGCACCGTCGAGATCACCGCGAACCCCGAAGCGGAAGCCGCCTACGCCGTCACCGGCCCGACCGTCGTCCTCGTCCGCCCCGACGGCTATCGAGCCCACACCGGCACCCCCGACTCCACGACCGCCTACCTGACCCGCCACAACCTCCTCTGACGTCCCCTAACGCGGAGACGAGCGCCGACTACGGAACCAGACCAAGGCGAGACCGCCGACAAGCACCGCCACCCCACCGACAGCGCCGTAGACGAAAGGTGAAGGCCCACCACCTGACCTCCGAGTTTCAGCAGCCGGGATCGTGTTCACATCATTCGCGGCCCCCTGCACCCGGTCGAACCGTTCGTAGACGGGGTTGGGCCCATCGGCCGGGACGGGGTATTTCGCGGGATCCATAGCACGCGCAATCCGAATGGCCCCGTACCCGGTCGCCTCGTCCGGAACAGGCTTGTAGATCGGCAGCGCAGTGGCAAGAAGCCGCTGCACAACCGTCCGCCCAGACATATGCGGATTGCGAGCCCGAATCAAAGCCACCGCCCCAGACACCAACGCCGCCGACGCACTGGTCCCCTGCGCATCCGAATAGACCGTGCCCGTCTTGCCGATTGCCACTGAGCCGCTCGCCGGAGCGGCGACGGCGACGTAGGGCTGCCGCTGAGTGCCTTTCCACGGCCGCAGGTCCGAGCCGACGCCGCCGACCGCCAGGACGCCAGGGCAGGACGCAGGGGCCTCTGCGAAATTGTTCGTGTTCCCCGTATCGCCGGCGGCAGCGACGGTGACGACGTCATGCTGTATCGCGTAAGCCACCGCGTCGCGGACGTCGCGCGAACATTGATCCGGTGTACCCGGCGCTCCGGCACCGAAGGACAGATTCAGCACCTTGGCGCCTTTGCCGACGGCGAAACGGATGCCGTCGGCGATCGCCTTGTCGCTGTCGACGCGGTCCGGGCCCAGGACATCGATCGACATCACATGCACCGGAAGGATCTTGGCTTGGGGGGCGATGCCCGCGAAGCCACTGCTTCCGCCGCCCTGCCCCGCGATCATGATGGCCATCGTGGTGCCATGGCCGTCTTCCTTCACATCGAGGTCCTTGCGGCCGTCGCTCTTACCGCCGGCGGTGTCAGCACCCTTGAGGACCACCCCGGCCAGTTCGGGGAGATGAGGGTTGACGCCCGAGTCGAGGACGCCGACCGTGATTCCCGCGCCTCTTGAAATTGGCCACACGGCGTTCTCGATTTCCCAAGCCGGGAACCACCACTCGTCCTTGCGCGGCCGCGGCTCCGCCGAGGCGGGCGACGCAATGCCAACGACCAGGGCGACCGCCGAACCCGCAATGGCGACGCGGCGAAGAGCCCTCATACGGATCCTTAGATGAGGGTGCCTTTGGTTCCGTCTCGTTTGACGCCATTCAGTCGGTGGCGGCGGAACCAAAGGAAGGCGAGGCCACCGACCAGGGCCGCTGCCACGCCGGCGAGGGCGGCGTAGATGGCAGGGGAGGTCCCGCCGCCCGACCGGTGGGTTTCGGCAGCCGGGGTCGCTGCAGCCGCTGTCGCCTTGTGCGCCGTCTGCTGCAATTGATCGAACCTGTCGTAGACGGGGTTTGGTGCGTCAGCGGGCACCGGGTACTTGGCGGGGTCCATGGCGCGGGCGATGCGGATGGCGCCGTAGCCGGTCGCCTTGTCAGGGACGGGCTTGTTGATCGGCAGCGCAGTGGCAAGAAGCCGCTGAACAACCGTCCGCCCAGACATATGCGGGTTACGAGCCCGAATCAAAGCCACCGCCCCAGACACCAACGCCGCAGAAGCACTGGTTCCCGCCGCGCCGCTGTAGACCTTGTCGCCTCTTCCGACGAACACCGACCCGCTCGCAGGGGCCGCGAGGGCGACGTAGGGCTGGCGTTGGGTCTTCTCCCAGGGGCGCAGATCGGAGTCGATGCCGCCCACGGCGACGACTCCTGGACAGGAACCGGGAGCCTCGGGGGAATTTATCGTTCTGCCGCTGTTGCCCGCGCTGGCAACGAGAACGACGTCCTTCTTTATCGCGTATCCGATGGCGTCCAGGAGCTTGTTCGGACATCGGTGAGGGATGCCGTCGGCTCCGGCCCCGATGGAAAGGTTGATCACCTTGGCGCCCTTGTCCGCGGCGAAACGAATGCCGTTGGTCAGGGCCGGGGTGATGCCCACGGGGGAGCCCGGCACGTCCCCGGTCGCCACATGGACCGGGAGAATCTCGGCCTCCGGAGCGAGCCCGACGTAGCCGCTGTTCCCGCCTCCCCGGCCAGCGATCATGACGGCCATTGAGGTCCCATGGCCGTCTTCGAAGATGTCCATGTCCTTGCGGCCGTCGGTCTTTCCGCCGGCCGTGTCCGCCCCTTCGAGGACGGCACCGGAGAGTTCTGGAATTCCTGCGTCCACTCCGCTGTCGAGAACGGCGACCGTGACGCCGGAGCCCTTTGTCAGCGGCCAGACGGAGTTCTGGACGTCCCAGGCGGAGAACCACCACTCGTCCTTGCGAGGTTGCAGGTCCGCGGCGGCCGGGGACGCGGGGGGGGGGCGCAGGGTGGGCGCGGCCGGGGGTGGGGGGGGGGAGGGGGTGCGCGCGCGGTGCACCGGGGGGGGGGGGCGGCCCGCGGGCGC
>NZ_JBEZJL010000127.1:0-19900 GCF_040651755.1 Actinomadura sp. NPDC048394
CCTCGGCCAACTCTCACCGATCAACTACGAGAGAACCACCGGTAGCCTGACCGCTGCCGCCTGAAATCGGTGTCCACATCTCGGGGGGAAGCCCCTTGGACGAGGATGAGCTTCCCGCCATGGCCGGCGAAGCGATCGATGTCCGGGTCGGTCGCGTCGTAAAGCCAGGACAGTTGCTTGACCCGCTTCTCGTACTGCCGATAGTCGAAGTTCACCGAGGACCCGTTGGGATCCTGCTCGATGAAGTAGCGGATCACCGGATCGGCCAAGGAGTTGTAGGCGGTGTACCGCCTGTCTCCGTTGGGATCAAGCCAGGCACTGACATCGGCTCCCCGCAGGGCGGGATAGGGGCCGATCTGGGTGACTCCATGGGCGAGCGGGAAGGCGAACTTGAAGGGGGAGGCGGCCGTCTTCAAGGTCTCGATCTGAGTCGGGGACAGGCAGGTTTCCGAGTGGGTGGCCGCGTCAGGGCAGCGAAGAGACTCCACGTCGAAGGTGCGGTCGCACGCCTGCACGTTGGAGATGACGCCGTCGACCGCGCCGTCGAGTTTGTCGCATGTGCTGTAGACGGCCTTGTTGACGAGTTGCTGGTCGGCAAGGTCGAGGTAGCCGCCGGGGTGTGAGTAGGCCGCTTGCAGGAGCGCGTACCAACTGAGCACCATCGCCTGGTTCTGGTTCGCCGGGTAGTAGGCGATGATCCCGTCGTAGTCTCCGCCGTACCGCTGGGCGGCGACCAGCGCCTCGTGCCCTCCCTTGGACCCTCCCACGTAGTACTGCTTGCCGGGCTGCACGCCGTAGTACCTTTTGATGACGCCGACGGCCGCGTCACGGGTGCGCTTGACGCTCTCACCCGCGTAATTGGCGAGCGCCTCCTTGTTGAGGGCAAACGATCCGGCCGGATCGGCGCCTACGGCCACACCGCCGTCACTCCCGAAGGTCGCGTAGCCGCGGTTGATCGGCGGTTGCGACCTGGCCTGTGCCGTAGGCGTGTTACCGGAACCGGGGACCGCGTCGAGACCGGTCACCAGCACCCCGTTGAATCCGCCACCGCCGAACTGCACCGACTTCTGGTTCCAGGAGGTCGGTAGATTGACCTCGAAGTTGACGTCGGGTGCCTTGGCGTCAACGCTGTTCACCTTGCCTCGGACCAAGCAGAACTCAGGCCGACCGCTCGTCGGGTCAGCGGCGGTGAGCGTCGCGGAATCGATGTCGGCGCCCTGGGTGGGGAGACCGAAGCGATGGGCGTCCAGGTGCAGACCCACCAGCGAGGCGCACTTGGAAGCGGCCCCGGTGATGGTCCGCGCCTGCTCTCGTGCGGGGGCGGCGAAGGCTGAGGATGAGGTCTGTACCAGGCCAGAACTCGATAGGGCCAGTACGGTAACGCCGGCTGCAGCCATGCGCCTTTTCATACGTCCTCCTGGGGTGGTGAGAGGATCTTGTTCTGCTCGGGTATCTGTGGGGCAGAATGCTTCCGCGGTGTGCCGGGACCGGGAGATCGACGTTTATGGGGTTTGAGTGCCCTCATGCCGTGCCGATCGGCATCCCTGTGAGCATCCAGTGAGCTAATCGCCTGCGCTGCGCATCAGGTACTGGTCGCGGAGCGGCCCTTTCGCGAGCTTGCCGGTAGGAGTGCGCGGCAACTGTTCGATGAACTCCACAGTGCGCGGCACCTTGTAGCCGGCGAGCCGTGAGCGAACGTGTGCGACCAGACTTTCGGCCAGCTCGGTGTCCGGTGCGACTTCCGGGGCCGGCTGGATCAGCGCCATGACCTGCTCTCCCATGTCCGGGTCGGGGATGCCGACGACGGCCACGTCGGCCACCGCCGGGTGGAGTGCGAGGACGTTCTCGATTTCCTGCGGGTAGATGTTCACTCCCCCGGAGATGATCATGAATGCCTTACGGTCGGTGAGGTAGAGGTAGCCCTCCTGGTCGACGTAGCCGACGTCACCGACCGTGGTCCAGCTCGGATGGTCAGGGTGCTCGGTGCGGCGCGTCTTGTCCGGGTCGTTGTGGTACTCGAAGGGGCGGGCGTCACGTTCGAAGTAGACGGTGCCGACCTCTCCGACCGGCAGCTCGCGACCGTCGTCGTCGCAGATGTGCAGCACACCGAGGATCGGTCGGCCGACGGAGCCGGCGTGCCCGGCCCACTCCTCTGGGCCGATCCAGGTCATGCCGGGCACTTCGGTGGAGGAGTAGTACTCGTGCAGAATGGGTCCCCACCAGTCCAGCATCCGCTGTTTGACTTCGGTGGGGCAGGGAGCTGCCGCATGCACTGCGACGCGCTGGCTCGTCAGGTCGTAGCGAGTTCGGGTGGAGGCGGGCAACTTGAGCATGCGCACGAACATCGTCGGAACCCACTGACTGTGCGTGACGCGGTGGCGCTCGATCGCGGCCAGTGCGACCTCGGCCTCGAACTTCTCCATCACGACCACCGTGCCGCCCAGTGCCTGCACTGCCGCGCACAGACGCAGCGGCGCCGCGTGGTACAGCGGTGCCGGCGAAAGGAAGACGGTGTCGGGCCCCAACCCGATCCGGTCGCCGAACGCCGCGACCATACTGTCTCCGGGCTCGTCCACCTGGCGCTCAGGTAGCGGCGGCCGGACGCCTTTTGGTCGTCCCGTCGTGCCCGAGGAATAAAGCATGTCTCCGCCACGGGGCTGATCCTTCAGCGGCTCGATCGAACCCGCCGCCAGTTCGACGGCGTAGTCGAGCCAGTCGGCTTCGTCGTCTCGCGGTGCTTCCATGGCGACGGCATAGCGCACACGCGGGTGGTCGCTGAGATCTCCCACGACGGCGGTGAGACCGGGTCCCACGAACAGCGCCTCCGCGCCGCTGTCGTGCAGGATGTAGCCCAGTTCGTCGGCGCTGAGGTGTTTGTTGATCGCCGTGACGTAAAGACCGCTCCGCTGGGCTGCCCAGTACACCTCAAAGACGCGTGGATCGTTACCCGACAGCAGGGCGATGACGTCGCCGCGGCGGAGCCCGTGCTCTCGCAGCCGATGCGCCAACCTGAGCGAGTTCTCCTCTAGCTGGGCAAACGTGAGGCGGTCGCCGTCTGCCGCCATGATGACCGCCGGGCGGTCCGGCGCCGTGGTCGCGTGCACACCGGGATACATGGCGTTCTCCGTTCCGCCTGAGCGGCGTTTCCTCGAATCGGTCTCATCACCTGGGGGCGCCGGTTCACGACCATGCGCGGAGCGCGGTATGTCCGCGCTCGACCAGACCGGGGACCAAGGCGCCCAAGCGGTCAAAGCCTTCACCGACCGTGAGGCCCTGACGTGCGCGGTAGTGGATGCCTTCGAAGATCACCGCGATCTTGTAGAAGGCGAACCCGAAGTACCAGGGAAGTTCGGCCAGGTCGTGGCCGGTGCGCCGGGCGTACGCTTCGACCAGGACGTTTCCGGAGGGGTAGCCGGGAACGTCGCCTGGGACCGCCGCCACGGGACTGTCCAGGCCTCGGATGCCGTCCCACCACACAACCGCGGACGCCAGGTCCGTCAGAGGGTCGCCCAGCGTGGCCATCTCCCAGTCCAGCACACTGCGGACCTGCGTCCCTTCTGGATCAACCACCACATTGTCGAGCCGGTAGTCGCCGTGGACGAGCGCCGCCGTCCCCCGGCGGGGCAACCTCTCCTTCAGCCGCTCACCCAGCCGCACTAGATCGTCCACATCGCGGCTGCGCGATGCCTGCAGTTGCCGCGTCCAGCGGGACAACTGCCGGTCCAGGTATCCCGTAGGACGCCCGAGATCGCTCAGACCGACGTCGCCGGGCACGATCCGATGCAGGTGAGCGAGCACCTCGATGAGCGTCTCCGCGAGTTCGACCGCCGTCGCGCCGCTGAGCGTCTCCAGCCATCGGCGTTCGCGCGGCACGATTCCCTCGACGAAGCCCATGAGGTAGAAGGGCGCGCCGATCACTTCGGGACCGGCCCTCACGATCGGCTCGGGTACGGGCACGTCCGTCGGATGCAGAGCCTGGAGCACTCGGAACTCGCGGGCCATGTCATGGGCGGTCGCCAGCACGTGGCCCAGTGGGGGCCTGCGCAGAACCCAGCGGTCCCGGCCGTCCGTGACCAGGTAGGTCAGATTGGATCGCCCTCCGGACAGCAACCGCACGTCGAGCTGCCCGTTTACCAACCCCGGAACCGACTCCGCGAGAAAGCTTTCGAGCGCGGAGACCGCGACTCCCGGCGGTGCGGCCGACCTCATCGCATCATCTCCCTGAAACCGACCGATCAAACGCTCCGTCCGAACTGGGCGGTACTATGTCCCGGCCAGTGCGCGGTTGTCAAGGCCCTCCCGGACTGCGGCAAGAGACGACGAAGGAGCACGTGAGTGACGGCAGGCAGGAAGACACCCGAGGACCGCCAAGCACGGGAAGAACTGGGACGTCGATTGCGCCAAGCCCGCCGGGACGCCGGCCTCACGCTTCGGGATGTCGCCGCCTCGCTGGAAGTCAGCGTCGGCACATGGAGCGCCGTGGAGAACGGGCACACCCGGCTGAGCGACACGCGCCTGGAGGCGGCCGCCGGCCTGCTCGGCACAGACCCGACCGTCCTGCGCGACGGCCAGTCCCCCGACGCGTCACCGGACCCGGCACCGTCATGGCGGGACTTTGCGCCCCTGCAACTCGACCCCCCGCTGGCGGGAGCTCTCGAGGCATTCGTCGAGCTCGGATACCACGGCGCCAGCATCCGCACCATCGCACAGCGGGCCGGCCTGTCGGTGCCCGGCGTCTATCACCACTGGCCCACCAAGCAGCACCTGCTGGTCGCCCTGCTCGACCTGACCATGGAGGATCTGCTCACACGCGCTCGGGCCGCCCGGGCCGAGGGCGACGGCCCCATCGAGCGCTTCACCCGGCTCGTCGAGTGCCTGGCCCTCTACCACACTCACCGGCGCGAGCTCGGCTTCATCGGCGCCAGCGAGATGCGCAGCGTCGACAAGCCGGACCGGGGACGCATCGCGGCGGCGCGCACCGAGATGCAGCACATGGTCGACGAGGAGGTGGCCGAGGGGTGCCGCCGCGGGCTGATGCGGACACCACTGCCCAAGCAGGCGGCGCGCGCCGTGGTCACGATGTGCACCGCACTGCCGCAGTGGTGGTCGCCGAGCGGCCCCTCGTCTCCCGAAGTAGTCGCAGGCCAATACGTCGACTTCGCCCTCGACGTGGTCCGGGCCACCCGCGTTGACGCTCAGCATTCTGTCCCTTAAGTTCAAACCGACCTATCGATCGGTTTGTTCAGGAGTCTCTGTGGTGAGTTGTGACCTTCCCGCCCCGTCGGCCCGGGCCCGGGGTCTCCATGACCGCATGCTGGCGTTCATGCGCGAACGCGTTCTCCCCGCGGAGAGCGCCTACCTAGCCCACCGAAAAGCCGCGGGACCCGAGGACCACACCGTTCCACCAGTGGTCGAGGATCTGAAGAAGGCGGCCAAGGCCGAGGGCCTGTGGAACCTCTTCCTTCCGGCGGAATCCGGCCTGACCCAGCTCGAGTACGCGCCGATCGCGGAACTGTCCGGCTGGAGCCTGGACCTGGCACCCGAGGCCATCAACGGCCAGGCACCAGACAGCGGCAACATGGAACTGCTGCATCTGCTCGGCTCCGACCAGCAGAAGCGTCAATGGCTGGCCCCCCTGCTCGCCGGCGAGATCCGCTCGGCCTTCGCCATGACCGAACGCGATGTCGCCAGCAGCGACGCCACCAACATCGCCACCCGCATCGAACGCCACGACGATCAGTACGTCATCAACGGCCGCAAATGGTGGACCAGCGGCGCCATGGACCCGCGCTGCACCTTCTTCATCGTTATGGGCAAGACCGACCCGACCGCCCCGACGCACCGTCAGCAGACCATGGTGCTGGTCCCCCGCGACACCCCCGGCGTCACGATCGTCCGCGACTACCCGGTGTTCGGACACCATGACCAGCACGGCCATGCCGAAGTCTTCTTCACCGACGCCGCCGTCCCCGTCGAGAACGTCATCGGGGAGGAGGGAGGAGGCTTCGCAGCAGCTCAGACCCGTCTCGGCCCGGGCCGCATCCACCACTGCATGCGGGCCCTCGGAGCCGCCGAGCGCGCATTGGCCCTTCTCATCGAACGGGCCAAGAACCGCGTCGCGTTCGGCAGCCGCCTGGCCGACCTGGGCACCGTCCAGCAGCAGATCGCCGAGTCCCGCATCGAGATCGACCAAGCACGACTGCTGTGCCATCGGGCCAGCCATGTTATCGACACCCATGGCAACAAGGCCGCCCGCGACCTGGTCGCCATGGCCAAGGTCGCAGTCCCCCGCGCCGCCACCCGAGTTATCGATCGAGCCATTCAAGTCCACGGTGGAGCGGGCGTCACCGATGTCACCCCCCTCGCAGCCATGTACGGGTGGCACAGAGCCATGCGCCTTTTCGATGGACCGGACGAAGTCCACCTGCGCTCCATCGCCAAGGCCGAACTGAACCGCCCTCCCGCCCTCCTTCTGTGAATCGGGCAGGTGGACATCGAAGCAAGTTCAGGACACTCTGGCAAATGTGAGGATATTTCCCGAGCGGCGACGCCAGGGGATATCCCCCGTATACCGGGTGCCTCGATCCTCACCGGCTCTCGAGTTCGGTTTCGTGAACGCCGGGTCTGCCCGCACACTCGACCATGACGAGCCCGAAACCGAACCGGGATATCGCTCAAACATCCCAAACTAGATATTAAGTGCGTCCACCCAAGACGGCGACCACTCGCCACCGGACCGGCAATTGATCCACGACAGGGTGACAGCGATACCCGGAGACCAGCACGGCGAGCTATTGCATAAGATGGCCGGAGGGCGGGCAACCATAGGCTGTAGCATGTCCACGCAGTCAGGTAGCCATGACAATATGGGCGAGCGCGATAAATTGGAAAAGTCAGACATGAGTGACGGCGAAGAAGCGCCGAAGGACCGTATACGCGACGTCACCGGCCGGCTGTTCGGCGAGCTCGGTTATGACGCCGTCTCCACCCAGATGATCGCCGACGCCGCGGGATTCGACACCCATACGGTCGCCGACCATTACCCTAGCAAAGCAGCACTGTACCTCGACGTGCTTGGCCGCCTCCAAAGGCTTTGGACAGATCAGATGGCGTCAGTCTTCGCTGGCCACGAGCCCGCTGCAGACAGCGTGATAACGCTGATGGATCGCTATCTCGATTTCTGCCTCGATCATCCCGAGTATCCTCGCCTTCTGATGTTTCGGTGGATGTCCGACGCCAGTGACATCCGGGGCGCCGAAGAACAGATTCTTGCACCTACGGTAACCGAATCAGTCAAGGTTGCCAGCCGGATCGCGGCCCCGGGGATGGATGCGGAAGCTGCGATGTGGACCCTCGTGTGGACGATTCACGGCTACCTCCAGGCGGGATTCTTGGACGAAGCCGCGCGGCCGTCACCTCCAGAAGACCCGGCGATGCTGAACCGATTCAGATCTCATCTGCATGAACTCATTCGGATGCTCTTCGCCTCCACCTGACACCGAACCGCCTGATGCCCAGCCCGAAGCCGACGAGGCGGTGTCAGACCCAGGTGGGTGTGCGTCCACCGGCGTAACGGGCGCCAAAACTACCGGCCGGAAGGATTTTTCCGATCGCCTCCAGGTCGGCCGCGGTGAGCTCCAGGTCTGCGGCGGTGACGTTCTCCACCACACGCTCGGCGTTGCGGGTGCCGGGAATTGGGACGATGTCGTCGCCCTAGGCCAGCAGCCACGCAAGTGCGAGTTGGGCAACGGTGGCCTCCTTGGAAGCAGCCAGGTCGACCAACTGCCGGACGGCAGCAAGGTTCTTCTCGGAGTTGCCCGGCTGCCAGCGCGGGTCGTGGTTGCGCATGTCAGTGGCGTCATAGCTGCCGGCAGGCTGAGCGGTTCCGGTGAGGGATCCGCGACCCAACGGGGAGTAGGCGACGAACCCGATGCCGAGTTCGCGCAGGACGGGGAGGAGTTGCTCGACGTCGCGCTCGAACAAGGAGTACTCGGTCTGCAGCACTGTCACCGGGTGGACGGCGTGAGCTTTGCGGATGGTCTGCGGGCCAGCCTCTGACAGCCCGAGGTACCGCACCTTGCCGACCTCGATCAGTTCCTTGATGGTCCCGGCGACGTCCTCGATCGGCACCTCGGGGTCCACGCGGTGCTGATAGAGCACGTCCACGTGCTCGACGCCCAGGTTGCGCAGGCTGTTGCCGAGCACCTCGCGAATGTGCTCACGCCGCGAGTCGGTGCCGTACTCGCGCGTGAACCCGAACTTGGTCGCCATGGTGATTTCGTCACGGTAGGGCGCCACGGCCTTGCCGACGAGCTTCTCGTTCGCGCCCCATCCGTACAACTCGGCGGTGTCGAAGTGGGTGACGTCCAGCTCGTAGGCGCGATGGATCTCGGCGACCCCTTCGGCGTCGTCGCCTGGACCGTAGGCCATCGAGATGCCCATCGCGCCATACCCGACGGCCGAAGTGCCCAGCCCCTGCCGGCCTAGAGTGCGCCGCGCCGTAGCGGTTCCCTTCCACAGTGAACAAACCAAACCGTTCCGTACTACCCGGCGCCTGGGGCGACGGATCGCCAACGCCGTCCGTAGAAGCGAGGCATCGTCTGCGCCTATTTCCGCTGCAAGGAGCAGCTGTACGCGTTCGTAACGGCGCCAGACGGTTCTCCGGGTGGAGGAGTCCCAGCAACCGGGCCGGGTGCGCCAACCGAAGCAGTCGTGATGAGGTCTTGGTGCACTCATGCCCCCAATGGCGCTTCAGATGACCGCAGGGCGTGTTCGACCAGTGTCACGAGGATGCTCCTGGCGACATCTGGGCGGCGTGCGTCGCACAGCATGACCGGTACGTCTGGGTCGACGTCGAGTGCGGTTCGGATTTGGTCGACGCTGTGGCGCCGTGCGCCGTCGAAGCAGTTGGCGGCGATAACGAACGGGATCTCTCGGTGCTCGAAGAAGTCGATGGAGGCGAAGCTCGCGGACAGTCGACGTGTGTCGACCAGGACGATGGCGCCCACGGCGCCGTAGGCGATCTGGTCCCACATGAACCAGAACCGCTCCTGTCCCGGCGTTCCGAACAGGTAGAGCCGGACGCCACCGGAAAAGGTCAGCCGCCCGAAGTCCATGGCTACGGTCGTGGTGGTCTTGGTCTCGACACCGCTCAGATCGTCCACGCCGGCCGAGACGTCCGTGAGGGTCTCCTCGGTCCGTAGCGGGTGCACCTCGCTGACCGCGCCGACAAGCGTGGTCTTCCCAACACCGAAGCCACCGGCCACGAGAATCTTCAACGTGTGTCTCGGAATGTCGTCCGCGGCCCCGAGATCGGCGGAGTCCGCAGAAGCAGGCGTGTCAGAGGCGGCGAAGTTCATCGAGCACTCTCTTCAGTATCTGAGGGTCGGGGCGGCCAGGCTGTTCGGACTGCCTCATCTCCTCCACCAGGCGGTAGTGGCCCAGGTCTGCGAGCAGGATCTGCACTACCCGGAAGGGCAGGTCGGCCCGTGATGCGAGGTCGGCAGGTGTGATGGGCCGTGAGCACAGCTCCAGCAACCGACGCTGTTCCCGCGACAACCACACTCCATCGCCAGGCGTTCGCCCGGTGGCGACCACGATGGCGACGAGATCGTGGGCCTGGCCGCGAGGCCGGGTGCGCCCACGCGTCACCGCATACGGCCTCACCACCGGTCCCGCGTCCCGGCCGACCCATCGCTCTCCTGGGGTTCTCATGGCCGGTTCAGGCTGGGTCCGAAGAGGCGGCCGTCGTGCGTGAAGCGGTGCCCATCTGCCGCCTCACTCGTTTGATCAATATCGCGGTCTCGTAGGCGACAAGGCCTGCGTTGCCGCCGGCGTTGCTCAGCACGGCCAGGCAACTGCCGTTTCCGGCAGGCATGACGAAGAACAGCAGACCGTCCAACTCGACCAGGGTCTGCCTTACCTGCTTCGCCGCGAAATGCTCGCGGGCGCCATTGGCCAGACTGTTGAAACCGGACGACAGCGCCGCGAGGAACTCGGCGGCCTTCCGGTCGACGCTGCTCGAAGCACCCATGACGAGCCCGTCACGGGACAGCAGGACGGCTTGACGGATGTCGCCGACTCGCTCCACCAGATCGTCGAGCAGCCAGTCGAGTTCGTTGGTGGCGTACGCAGGCTGGTTCATGGTGGTTTCATTCCTCATGTTCAACGGAATCGTCCGCCCGCTCACCGGCACCTCGGCCGCGAAGCCAGCCGGCCTGCAATGACGACATCAGGTCGCGGCTGAACTCCGGGCTCGGCTCGTCGAAAGCCTCACCGTTCTCTCCGCCGTCGCCCGGTATGGCCGGTTGCGAGTGCGAAGGACGGTTACGGAGCTGAGGCGCCAGGTTCCGCTGCCGGACCCGGCGCGGTAGGCCGCCGGTGCCGTCGCTCAGCTCCGCCTCGAGTCCCCCGACATCTTCGCCCACGAACTCGAGCCGGTCGGCGAACGACCCCGGCGGCGCGGGAGGCGGCTCCTCGGGCCGCGCGTGTCGAGGCGGACTCGGCAGCTCCATCCTCACGGGTCGGTTGAGCCTTGGCCCGGCACCGCGCGCGGACGCCGGCGATCCCACCGTGTGCGGTGTGCTGACCTGTTCGTTCAAGGATCGCCACTCCCCGTCTTGGGTGACCAGGGCGTGCGGGATGAGCACTACTGCGGTCGTGCCGCCGTAGGCGGAGGCCTGAAGCGAGACCTTGATGCCGTGCCGCGTGGCCAGTCGCGCGACGACGAACAGGCCGAGCCGCTCTGTATCGACCAGATCGAACTCGACGGCTTCGGCGAGCCGCCGGTTCAGCTCGTCCAGCTCATCGAGGGCCAGGCCGACGCCACGGTCCACCACCTCCACGACCAACCCCTGGCCTACCGTCTCGACCTTCACGGTGACCTCGGTCGTCGGTGGTGAGAACGCGGCGGCGTTCTCGATCAGCTCAGCGAGGAGGTGAATGACGTCGGCGACCACGGCACCGGTGATGGCCGACGATGAGGCGCCCGTGACCTCGACCCGTGTGTAGTCCTCCACCTCGGCGATGGCGGCTCGCACCACGTCCTCGGCGGCGATCGGACTGTCCCATGCCCGCATCGTCGGCGCTCCCGAGAGGATCACCAGTCCCTCGGCGTGCCGCCGCATCCTGGTCGTCAGGTGGTCCAGCCTGAACAGGTCGTCCAGTTCCTCGGGGCTCGACGCGCGCCGTTCCATCTGGTCGAGCAGGCGCAGTTGCCGGTGCAGCAGCGACTGGCTCCGCCACGACAGGTTCACGAACACCTGGTTGATGCTCGCGCGCAGTTCCGCCTCTCCGACAGCCGTCCCGACAGCCGTCCGCTGGACGGTGGCGAACGCATCCGACACCAGGGCAATCTCACGGGTCCGGCCGACCACCGGCAGCGGAGCCTCGGCGACCACGTCGACCGTCTCACCGCGCCGTAGCCGCGCCACGACTCGCGGCAGACGCTCATGTGCCAGTTCCTGTGCGGTTCGCTGAAGCGCGCCCAATTCCGCTGCCAGCCGACGTGCGAACACCAGCGACAGCACGACCGACGCGGCCACGGCCAACAGTCCGACGCCGCCGGCCAGATAGAACCTCAGCATGATGGCCCGGCCAGCCGGCTCGACGAGTTTGCTGTTCAGCACATGTCCCGCCTGGACCGAGGCGCGCAGCCACTGAGGGGACAGCGCCGCCATGACGGTGTTCCACCCCCGTGCATCCGGCACGACACCCTGGTGGACCACGGCGTTCTCCAGGGAGTTGAACCTCGTGTACGCCGGTGCGTCTGCGATCTCCTGCACGACTCTGGCGATGTCGCCGGTCAGCCCAACGCGGCCGAGCTCGAAGAACTCCTCGCGATTACCCGCCCAGCGAGCGAAGGCCGCGCGGTTCGACGCGGTCATCCGCCCGCGCGTTGCGGACATCAGTGCGTCTTCGCGGAGCATGAAGTCCCGCGCCCAGTAGATCTCCAGGACTCCGACCGTCTGCCGGTAGACGGAGATGTCGTCCACACCGACCAAGGTCGTCAGCATCCGGATAGTGGTGTCGGAGATCTCGCTGTACCCCTCGATGGCCGGAACAGGTGTGGTCGTTCCAGCCTCGACCCGTGACCGTAGAGGCCCGAGCGCCTCGAACTCGGTGCTGACCGCACGCACCCGCGCGCGCAGGGTGGCACTCATGAGCCCCTGACTCTTCGACGACAGCGCCGACTTTCGGAAAGCGGCCACCGCTGCATCCGTTTTCGCCACCTGTGTCTGGAGCTTCTGCAGGTTCGCGCTCGATCGGGAAGCGATGACGGCCGAAGCTGCCGCCCGTTCCTCCTGAATCGTCACGGTGACAGCATTGGCGGGAAGGCCGATGGCGCTGTAGAGGGACGAGAAGTCTGATCGTTGCAGTGCGGCGGACAGGGTCGAGGCCGCGCTGAAGGCCCATAGGGCCAATAGCGAAGCCAGCGGGATCGCCAGCAGCAGCCCGACCCGCCTCATGATCGGTCGCGTCCTCGGCCTCCCGTGGGATCCCGGGACCTGCTCAGGTTTGGACATCCGTCCCACTCCTCTATCAAGCCTGGCGACCAGGGTAGAGAAGCATACTTAGTTAGCTTTGTCACGTCGTTCTGGCGTATCGACGCCATGCCGGCACAGGCAGGCTGCTCGACACACGCAAAGGCACGCGGGAACATGTGCAGGTATCCGTGAACATGAGGCGGCGAAGCGGCTCGTGTTCAACCTGGGCAGGTGCTTTGTTCGCTGGATGTGACCGCACTCGCCGCAGTGACCGGCCACCCTCTGCAGTCGGCACGCTACGCGTTCAGCAAGGCTCTGAGATCGGTCTTACGGACCTTCCCAGCCGCCGTCCGCGGCAGGGTGTCAACGACGATCAAGCGCTCCGGGATCTTCTGCCGGGCGGCTCCTGCAGCCGTGAAGTGCGCGCGTACCGCGTCCAGGTCGAGGGAGGCGCCGGGATGCAGGACCGCGAACGCGCAAACGCGTTCGCCGTAGCGCTCGTCGGGCTCGGCGACGGCGACGGCCTCGGCGATCGCGGGGTGCGCCGCGAGCAGGTCCTCGACCTCTTTCGATGAGATCTTCTCCCCACCTCGGACGATGATGTCCTTCAACCGGTCGGTAACCGTCAGATAGCCGTCCTCGTCCATTCGTCCGACGTCCCCTGTTCGGAGCCAGCCGTCCGGCGTAAACGTGGTCGCGTTCAAGGCATCGTCGCGGTAGCCGAGAAATAGCTCGGGACCACGGGAAAGTATTTCGCCGTCCCGGCCGCGCGGCACGTCGCGACCTTGGGCATTCACGATGCGGACCTCGCTGCCGGGCATCGGGCGTCCATCGGTGTGCGCGCGTTTGGCGAGTGGGTCGTCCGGGGTGCCGGAGCTGATCGTGGGGTGCTCGCTGGATCCGTACGAACGGTAGGCCGCGACGCCTGCGCGTTGAGCGCGCTCGACCAGCACGGGCGGAACGCTGGCTGCGCCAACGAGGTAGTCGCGCAAGGTACCGATGCCGCGTCCGGTGCGGTCCGCAGCGTCGAGCAGGGCCGCCAAATGGAACGGGACACCCGCTGAAGATGTAACGCCGTGGCGATGGATGAGATCCAGCGCGACCTCAGCGTTCCAGCGCTCCATGAAGACGGTCGATAGTCCATGAATCAACGCGCGGAGGACGACGTTCAACCCGGCGACATGGCCGGGCGGGAAGGCGTCCAGGTAGACGACGCCGTCCGCGTTGCGGCGGACACCGGGGAGCGTGGCCATCTCCGCCATGAGCGTCCGGTGCGTGTGCTGGACGCCCTTGGGCTCGGCGGTGGTGCCGGACGTGTAGACCAGCACGGCCACCTCGCCCGACGGTGCGGGGGCCCGGACCGGCAAAGGTTCACGGAGCTCGAGTTCCGTCCAATCGGTCGCGCCTCGCGGCACCGGAACGTCGTCGCCCGCACGGATCGCGATCACGGCGCAGAGATCAGGGAGGTCACCTCGGATCGCCAGTACGTCGGCTGCTATCCCGGCGAAGGCGATCAGCGCGGCAGCACCGGACTGGCGCAGGATGAAGGAGACCTCCCGCAGCTTGTAGATCGGCACAATGGGCAGCGCGACCGCACCGCACAGCAGCACGGCGGCGTGGACGATCGCGTTCTCGACCCGGTTCGTCAGCTGGAATGCGACGACATCTCCAGGCCGGACACCGAGCCCGGCAAGCCCGGCGGCGACCCGACCGGCCCGTTCGAGAACCTCCGGAGACGTGGTCTCGGTCGTCCCTGATTCGCCGTGAAAGACCAGATCAGCGGGTCGCCGAGCAGCGCCTTCCCGCAAGGCGGCCGCCAGGTCGGCAGGGGCGCTCGCCTGGACCTCGGCCGTGGTCTCGACCGTCATTCCGCATCGCCCTTCAGGCTGTCGACGGGCGCCCTGCGCCGGGAGGAGATCGTGTCACCCCAGGACGCGAGGCGATTCCAGAGCTCCTGCCGGCGCCCCGCAAAGTTGTGGCAGTGGCCCGATCCGTCGATGACCACGAGTGTCACGTCGCTGGAGGCGCGATAACAGGCGGGTTCCGCGTGCGCGTCGGGCGAGACGTCGACCTGCCCGAACCCGAGGAAGATCGGCACGTCGACCGCTTCGGCGTACCGGCGAACATAGCCCGGGGTCGTGACCTCGGAGGCCGCTCGGACGGGCACCCGCGATTCCGCCGCATCATCGGCGCGGATGACCTCTTCGGGCACGTCGGGGCCGTGGAACAGCGGCCGCAGTCGCTCTCGTGGCACGATCGTCGAGGTCGCGTCCAGAGCCGTTCCCGTGCTCGCACGGAAGATGGCCTCGTTCTCCTCGACACGTTCCTCGAGGGCGGTGGACGTGACCTTCTCCTCGTGAACGTTGGTGATGTCAACGGCGTAGCCGAGGAGGGCGACGGCGTCGTACACCCCGGCCTGCGCTTGGACCATGGTGGTGAGGCAGGCCCCCATCGAGTGGCCTGCACCGATCAGCGGGAGGTGCGGCAGGGCCGGCAGTCCGGAGACGAGTGTGCCGTCGTCCAGGCGCGCTCTGACCTGGGCGGCGACGGCCGCATCACCTTTGGCCAGGAGTTGCAGGTCCACCACTCCGGAAGCGGTTGGGTCGGTGCTGCCGCCGACACCGAGATGGTCAAGGGCGATGACAACGTATCCACGACGAGCGAGGTGCCGCCCGAAGCTGTAACCCTCATGGCCTGGCACCTCCAGATGCCAGTACCTCTTGTCGTACGTGCCGCCGGCCAGGCACAGGATCGCGTTTTTCGCCTCGGCGGCGTCGTCCGGCGCGAAGATCCAGGCCGTCTGACTCAGCGGCTCTCCTGTCCCGATCTCCTCGGTGACGTCGAAACACTGGTCCAACGGTCGCACAGCCGCCCTCCCCGCTCGGATACGCCACATAGTAGGTTATCTAAGTCAACCTTGTACGCCTCGACGGTCTGGGCTCACCCCACGCCTTCACGCTTCCCGAAGCAGGACAGCCGGAGTTCCATAAGGCCGTGCACGTTGGACCAGTACGCCTTCGGCATCGCGCCCTGCACGAGGCGGTACTCGGGAATGGCCTCGTGCCATCCGCGGAGCGCGATGTTCATCTCGATCCGGGCCAGGTGCGAGCCGAGGCACCGATGCGGGCCCCCGCCGAACGCCAGGTGGGGGGTGGTACGGCCCCGCCGCAGGTCCACGTGGCCGGCGCCGGCGACCAGCGCGTCATCGCGGTTCCCTGCGACCAGTGGGAAGAGGACGAGGTCACCGGCCCTGAGCCGATGGCCGTCGATCTCCATGTCGTGGACGACCTTCCTGCCGATCTCGGGCACCGCGTAGAAGCGCAGCATCTCCTCGACGATCTCGTCCATGGAACCGCCCGCCGCCGCGACCGTTGCGACATGCTCACGGTCCGCGTCATGGGTCGCGAGGTGGTACATCGCGAACGACAAACTCATCGCGACCGTGTCGAGGCCTGCGAGGAACAGGAGGAGGCAGCAGTTGACCAGATCGTCGTCAGGGATCGGATCGCCGTCCCACTCCCACTCCATCATCTGGGAGAGCAGATCATCGCCGGGGGCGCCGCCGTCGCGCAGGCGCGCGATCGTGGCCTGGAAGTAGCCGACCACGGACAGGATCCCCGCGACCTGGCGGTCGGCGTCGAAGGTGCCGTCCGCGGAGGGTGCCAGCGCGAGCTTCTCCCACTCCAAGAATCTCGGGAGCTCGTCAACCGGGAGGCCCATCATCTCGAGGAAGACCACGGTCGGGAGCTGGAGTGCGAACTCGGAGACGTAGTCGCACTCCCCCTTCTTCCTGATCCCCGCCACGAGTTCCCTGGTCCGCCGCTCGAGCCGTGGTCGCAGCAGCGCCATCTGGCGCGGTGAGAAATACCGCGCCAGCAGCCGCCGCCACCGTGCATGCTCCGGCGGATCGAGCTGGATGGGAATCATCCTGAACGGTGGATCCGGGTTCAGCGGGGTGATGACCTCGCTGGAGAAGGCGGACGGGTTCTGCAGGCATTCGCGCGTCAGGTCGTGGCCGAGCACCATCCAGTAGGCGCGCTCGGGCTCCTCGACCTTGACGATCCGGTGGTCCCTTCGGAGATCGTCGAACCGGCGACCGGCATCCTCGACCGGCCCTGTTCCGACCATCCGGTGATCGGTGAGCGCCATGTCCGTCCGATCTCTCAGCGCACCGAGAAGCCGGCGTCGAGCGCCCACTGGGTGCCGGTGATGAAGGCCGCCTCGTCGCTCACGAGATAAGCCACCGCGTTGGCGATGTCCTCCGGCTGGAGGATCTGGATGGGCAGCAGGTTCTGCATGGCCGCGATGTTGGTGTTCGGGTCGGCGGCCATCTTCATCATCGCCTCGTTCGTAGTCATGCCCGAGACCACGCCGGTCGGGTGAATGGTGTTGACCCGGATCGAGTGCTCGGCATACTGCTGGGCGAGCACCTGCATGTAGCCGACCAGGCCGCGCTTGGCCGCGGTATAGGCCTGCGCCGAGGGCAGGTCGCTTCCGGTGCCCTTGAGTCCCGCGCTGGAGCTCACCAGGACGATCGATCCCCCGTGGCCGCCCTCAACGAGCTTCCCGACCGAAGCCTGCACGGTGTTGAACGCGCCGGTGAGGATGACGTCGAGGGTGTCCTGCCATTCCTGGGCAGGATCTTCGGGCTCGCCGTAACGGATCATCCCCGCGTTGGCGATGACGATGTCGACGCGACCGAGCTGGGTATAGCCGTCATCGAAGACCCGCTTCACCTCCGCCGGGTCGCGGACGTCGGCCTTGCCGATGACCATCTTCCGCCCCTCCTTCGCGACCAGGGCGGCGGTCTCCTCCAGTTCCTCCCACGTGGCGCAGGAGTAGTCGAAGCTCGCGATGTCCTCGCATATGTCGAGCCCGATGATGTCGGCGCCCTCTCGGGCGAGGCGCACAGCGTGCGCGCGCCCTTGCCCTCGGGCGGCTCCGGTGATGAAGGCGACGCGGCCCTCAAGGCTTCCGGCCATGATGGATCTCCTTTCCTTCGAGGTCCTGGTCAGATGGCGATGCCGACACTGCGGATACGGAGGAACTCCTCGATGCCCTGCCGACCACCCTCCTTGCCCGCCCCCGACAGGCCGAAGCCGCCGAACGGGCGGCCCACCTGGAGGTTCACGGCGCCGTTGATGAGGGTCTCGCCGGCCTCGAGTTCTGCGGCGACGCGGATCGCACGCTTGAGGTCCCTGGTCTGGACGTACGACGAGAGGGCGTAGCGCGTGCCGTTGGCGAGTGCGATCGCCTCTTTCTCCGTCGAGAACTTGAAGATCGCGAGCACAGGGCCGAAGACCTCGGTCTGCGCGAGCTCGGAGGCCGGGTCGACCTCGGTGAACACCGTCGGCTGAAGGAAGTAGCCGGCCCGGTCGATCCGGGCGCCACCGGTCACCAGGGTTGCGCCCTGCTCCTTGGCGCGCTCGATCATGCCGATGATCCGTTTCGCCGCGGCCTCGTTGACGACCGGGCCGGACATGGTGCCCGGGTCGAACGGGTCGCCGATCGGAATGTTCTCGGCGATCAGTTTCACCTGCTCGACGACCTGGTCGTAGACGTCCTCATGGACGATCATCCGGGTGGCGAAGGCGCATCCCTGGCCCGACAGGGCGATCAGCGAGAATGTCGTGCCGAGCTGACACGCGGCCTCGATGTCGGCGTCCTCGAAGACGATGTTGGCCGACTTGCCACCGAGTTCCAGCACCGCCGGCTTCATGTCGGGCGCGCAGGTCTCCAGGATCTTGGTGGCCGTGGCCGGGCCGCCGGTGAAGCTGACCTTCTTCACCAGAGGATGGGCCACCAGCCGGGCACCGGCTTCCGCCGTACCGGGAAGGACGTTGATGACTCCCGGCGGGAAGCCCGCCTCCTCGACCAGGTCCATGAAAAGCTCGCCGCTGAACGGGGTCAGCTCGGACGGCTTGACAACCACCGTGTTACCGGCTGCGACCGCCGGCGGGATCTTCATGGCGAGCGAGATCAGCGGTCCGTTCCAGGTGATGATGATCCCGACCACACCGTACGGCTGGGCGAGGGTGTAGCCGAGCTCACCGTCCTGGACGGGGTTGCCGGTAACGTCTCCCTGGATCTTGTCGGCCCATCCGGCGTAGTAGCGGGTCCATTCGGCGGAGGTCGCGGGGAACGCCGAACCGATGGTGACGGGGGTGCCGTTGTCGAGCACACCGAGCCTGGCGAACTCCGCGCTGTTCGCCTCGATCAGGTCGGCCAGCTTCTTCAGCGGCTCCCGGCGCTGCGCCGGCGACATGCGCTTCCAGATCTGGAACGCCTCGTGCGCCTTGGAGACGGCGAGGTCGATCTCCTCTTCGCCGGCGAGCGGGATCTGAGCGTCCACCTGCTCGGTGACGGGGCTGATGTGATCGTAGGTCCCCCCGGACCCCTTCTCGAGCTTCTGGCCGTTGATCCGGAGGTGGACCCTCGGCGGCGTGCGGTCGACGTCGGACATGTGAGGCTCCTCGAGGCCGACTGAGTTAACTAAGTTATCCAATCATTGCTGCCTGGAGACGCTTGTCAAGAGTTACGGACGAGATCGTCGGAAATTGGTCGCCGGCGCGTGACAGGGAGGGACGGGCATGGTGAGATGACCACGATGTCCGGCGTTCATGAACAGCACACCGAAGCCGCTGCGACAATCCGCAAGCGGCCTGGCCGACCGCGCGACCCGGTGGCCGAACAGCGCATCCTCGACGCAGCGATCAACGAGTTCCTCGAACGCGGCGCGGCGCGCTTCACGATGGACGGCGTCGCCCGCCGCGCCGGGGTCGGAAAGTCCACCCTGTACCTGCGCTGGGCGGATCGCGACGCGCTCCTGGTAGAGAGCGTCCGAGCGCGTTCGAGGAGCATCGAGGCCGTCGACACCGGATCGCTCCGCGGCGATCTCATCCAGCTGACGACGAACCTTCTGCGCTTCCTACTGGATCCGGTCGGCTACGCGACATTCCGGATCACGGTCGATGCCGTCGCGAACCCTGCTTACGAGAACGTCGCGAAGGAGCTCGCGCAACGGCACCGCCATGCCGCGCGGCGAGTGTTCGACCGCGCGCGCGAACGTGGCGACGCCATCGACGAGGCCGCCGTCGACCCGGTCGTCGAATGTCTCTACGGCGCGGTGACAATGCAGGTCCTCAACCACGGGCTTGGCAGGCCGTTCGCGAGCGACTCAGACCTCGCGACGCGCTGCACATCGACGGTCGACCTCGTCATACGCTTGCTGGAGCCTTAGGCGGCGGCGCCCCGCCCCGACGCGCCGCCCTGTTCTCCCGTCAGTGGTTGCCGTTGTCGGGGGCGCGCTTCTGCACGTAAGCGGTCATGGCCTCGGTCTGGTCGGCGGTCATCATCGTCAGGACCTGCTGGCGGTTCTCCAGCTCGACGGCCGCGTCGAACGACGGGATCTCCAG
>NZ_JBEZJL010000128.1:0-19290 GCF_040651755.1 Actinomadura sp. NPDC048394
TGCTCCTACGGCGCCGGGTCCGCGCGGGGCTGCGGGCGCGCCGCCCGCGCGGGCGGCGCGCCCGTAGCCCGGCGGGAACGCCGTTCTGTCGGCGGCGGTCGCTAGCTTCCCCGGGGAGAGGGGGAGGCGATGAGGAAGATCATTGTGTCCATGACGACGTCCCTGGACGGGTTCGTCGAGGGGCCGGGCCGCGAGATCGACTGGCACATGGTCGACGAGGAGCTGCACCAGCACTTCAACGACCGGCTCCGCGGCATGAGCGCGTTCATCTCCGGGCGCGTCACCTGGGAGCTGATGGCCGGGTACTGGCCGACCGCCGACGCCGACCCGGACAGCACCCCGGCGGAGCGCGAGTTCGCCGGCATCTGGCGCGAGATGCCGAAGATCGTCTTCTCCCGGACGCTGCCGAGCGCGGGATGGAACACCGAGATCAGGCGCGAGGTCGTCGCCGCGGAGATCCGCGAGCTCAAGGAGCGGCCGGGCGGCGACATGGCGCTCGGCGGCCCGGACCTGGCCGCCTCCTTCCGCGCCCTCGACCTGATCGACGAGTACAGCGTGTACGTCGACCCGATCCTGCTCGGCCGGGGCAAGCCGCTGTTCGCCGACTTCGACCACCGGACGGCGCTGACCCTCGCCGAGACCAGGACGTTCGGCAACGGCGTCGTGCTGCTCCGCTACGAACGCGACCGAGGCTGACCGCGGCGGCGGGCGCGGGCGCCGTCCGCCGTGCTCGCGCCGTCCGCCGTGCTCGCGCCGTCCGCCGTGCTCGCGCCGTCCGCCGTGCCCGCGACGCTCGCGGTGCTCGCCGTGTCCGCGGTGCGGGGGCGGATGCGCGCGGGCCGCGGAGTCGGGGAGGATGGGCACGTGCTGACGATGCCCCGGCCCGGCGCCACGACCCGCGACGCCCTGCTGACGACGGTGCTCGCCGCGGCGGCGGTCGCCGTGGCGCTCGCCTGGCCGGGCACGCGTCCGCTGGACGCCGGCGGCGTCGTGCTGCTGGCCGGCGCGCACGTGCCGCTCGCGCTGATCCGGCGCCGCCCGGGCCTCGCGCTCGTCGTGCTCGTCCTGCTGACGCTGCCGTACCACCTGCTGCAGTACCAGCACCACGCGCTGATCCCCGCCGAGGTGATCGCGCTGTTCGCCTACGCGGTGTTCGGCCGCCGGGTCCGCGCGGTCCTCACCGTGGTGGGCGCCCTGCTGTCGGTCTGCGTGCTGATGATGGCGCTGCGCGCCGGGGGCGGCTCCGTCCGCGAGCAGATCGCCGTGATCGAGGCCGTGGTGTCGGTGGTGATCGCGGTGCAGGTCTTCCGGTCGCACCGGGCCCGGCTCGCGACGATCACCGAGCGGGCCGAGCGGGCCGAGCGCACTCGCGAGGAGGAGGCGCGCCGCCGGGTCGCCGAGGAGCGCCTGCGGATCGCCCGCGACCTGCACGACCTGCTCGCGCACAGCATCACGGTGATCGGCGTGCAGGCGGGCGCCGCCGCCCACCTGCTCGCCGGCGACCGGCCGCTCGACCGCGCCGAGCTGGCCGAGGCGCTCGGCTCGATCGCGGCGACCTGCCGGGAGGCCCGCACCGAGCTGCGCGGCACCCTGCAGGTGCTGCGCGGCACCGACGTCGGCGCGCCCGCCGAGCTGCCCGGCCCGGACGCGATCCCCGGCCTCGTCGACGCGGCCCGGTCCGCCGGCCTGGAGGTGACGCTGAGCGCGGACGGCGCCGCCGCGACGCCGCCGGAGATCGGCGTCGCGGCGTACCGGATCGTCCAGGAGGCCCTGACCAACGTTGTCAAGCACGCCGCCGCGCACCGCGTCGCGGTGACCCTCGCCCGGGAGGACGGGAGCCTCGTCGTCCGCGTCGCCGACGACGGCCGGGGGCCCTCCGGAGCCGGGCCGGACGGCTTCGGGATCCTCGGCATGATCGAGCGGGCGCGGAGCGTCGGCGGGACCCTGGACGCGGGCCCCGGCGAGGACGGCGGCTTCGTCGTCACCGCCGTCTTCCCGTCCGCCGGCACGGCGCCGGGTGGCGCGGCGTCCGACGCGCCCCCGGACGCGCCGCCCGGCAGGGAGCCGGTCAGCCCCCGCTGACCGACCGGGCGTACAGGAAGAGCAGGCCCGACAGCGTCGAGCCGGACCCGATCTCGCCGCGCGCCGCCAGCTCCGGGACCGACGCCAAAGGCACCCACTCGATCCGCTCCGCCTCCACGTCGGTCGGCTCGCCGATCCGTTCGGCGCCGTCCGCCCGGAAGACGTGGTGCACGCCGTCGTGCAGCCCCGGCGACGGGCGCACCGCCAGGACGTGCTCGAGCGGCCCGGCGCGGTAGCCGGTCTCCTCGACCAGCTCGCGCGCCGCCGACTCGGCCGGGTCCTCGCCGTCCTCGACCCGCCCGCCCGGGATCTCCCAGCCCCAGGCGCCGGTGATGAACCGGTGCCGCCAGATCAGCAGCACGCGGCCCGCGCCGTCGACCGCCGCCACGCCCGCCGCGGGCCGCACCCGCACGAGATGGTGGTCGAAGCGCCGCCCGTCCGGCAGTTCCACGTCGGCCAGCCGCACGTCCATCCAGGGGCTGTCGTAGATCGATCTCTCGCCGTGCACCGTCCATCGCATGGCCGGACGCTATCGGGGGCTTTCAAACCCTTACCGGTAGGGTCAGGATCAAGGGGACGGCGCGGTCTCCGGGGGCGGACCCCCGGACCCCGGGGCCAACGCCCGGAGGGCGCTGTCAGGGAGGGGTGCGCAGCGGTGAGCACGGAGGCCGGCGGGGTGCCGGAGGCGGCGCGGGACCGGGTCTTCACGGTGCCGAACATGCTCAGCATGGCGCGGCTCGTCGGCGTCCCGTTCTTCCTGTGGCTGGTGCTCGTCGAGCAGGACTGGTGGGCGCTCGGGCTGCTGGTGTTCGCCGGCCTGTCGGACTGGCTGGACGGCAAGCTCGCGCGCGCGCTGAACCAGACCAGCAAGCTGGGCATGTTGCTGGACCCGGCCGCCGACCGGCTCTACATCTTCGCGACGCTGGTCGGCCTGACGATCCGCGACATCATCCCGCTGTGGCTGCTGGCCGCGCTGGTCGCGCGCGAGCTGGCGATCACCCCGATCGCGCCGATCGTGCGGCGGCTCGGGTACGGCGGGACGCTTCCCGTGCACTTCATCGGCAAGACGGGCACATTGTGCCTGCTGTACGCCTTCCCGCTGCTGCTGCTGGGCGACCATGACGGGGCGGCGGGCACCGCGGCGAAGATCATCGGGTGGTCCTTCGCCATCTGGGGGACGGCGCTGTACTGGTGGGCGGCCGTCCTGTACTGGGCGCAGACGCGGCAACTGGTGCTGGCCGGCCGCGGCGCGCCACCCGACGGCGCGCCCGGTCCGGGCGCGCGGCCCCCGGCCGGCGAGCAGAAGGGAGCTGAGACCCCCCGATGAAGGCCGTCGTGATGGCGGGTGGCGAGGGGACGCGGCTGCGTCCGATGACCGCCAACCAGCCCAAGCCGCTGCTGCCGCTCGTCAACCGGCCGATCATGGAGCACGTGCTGCGGCTGCTGAAGCGGCACGGGTTCAGCGAGACCGTCGTCACGGTCCAGTTCCTGGCGGCGCTGATCCGCAACTACTTCGGCGACGGCGAGGAGCTCGGCATGTCGCTGAGCTACGCGACCGAGGAGGTGCCGCTCGGCACCGCGGGCAGCGTGAAGAACGCCGAGGCGGCGCTGCGCGACGACCGGTTCCTGGTGATCTCCGGGGACGCGCTGACCGATATCGACCTGACCGACATGGTGCGCTTCCACGAGCGCAACGGCGCCCTCGTCACCATCGGGCTCAAGCGGGTGCCGAACCCGCTGGAGTTCGGGATCATCATCGTGGACGACGAGGGCCGCGTGCAGCGGTTCCTGGAGAAGCCGACGTGGGGGCAGGTGTTCTCCGACACCGTCAACACCGGCATCTACGTGATGGAGCCGGAGGTGCTCGACCACGTCGCGGCGGGCGAGTCCGTCGACTGGTCGGGCGACGTGTTCCCCAAGCTGCTGGCCGAGGGCGCGCCGCTCTACGGGTACGTGGCGGACTGCTACTGGGAGGACGTCGGCACCCACGAGAGCTACCTGAAGGCGCAGGCCGACATGCTGTCCGGGCAGGTCGGCATCGAGCTGGACGGGTTCGAGATGTCGCCGGGCGTGTGGGTGGCCGAGGGCGCCGAGGTGGACGCCGAGGCCGTCTTGAAGGGCCCGCTGTACATCGGCGACTATGCAAAGGTCGAGGCGGGGGTCGAGCTGCGCGAGTACACCGTGCTCGGCAGCAACGTCGTGGTGAAGGAGGGCGCGTTCCTGCACCGCGCGATCGTCCACGACAACGTGTTCGTCGCGCCGTCGACGAACCTGCGCGGCTGCGTCGTCGGCAAGAACACCGACATCATGGCGGGCGCCCGCGTGGAGGAGGGCGCGATCGTCGGGGACGAGTGCGTCATCGAGGCGGAGGCGTACGTCTCCAGCGGCGTGAAGGTGTACCCGTTCAAGACGATCGAGGCGGGCGCGGTCGTCAACACCAGCGTGATCTGGGAGTCGCGCGGGCAGCGCAACCTGTTCGGGCCGCGCGGGGTGTCCGGCCTGGTCAACGTGGAGATCACGCCGGAGCTGGCGGTGCGGCTGGCCAGCGCGTACGCGACCACGCTGAAGAAGGGCACCACGGTCGTCACCGGCCGGGACGTCTCGCGCGCCGCGCGCACGCTCAAGCGCGCGGTGATCAGCGCGCTGACCGCCAGCGCGATCAACGTGCAGGACCTGGAGGCGACGCCGCTGACCGTCGCCCGGTTCGAGACGGGCCGGGAGGACTGCGCGGGCGGGATCTACATCCGCACGACGTACGGGGAGACCCAGGGCGTCGACATCATCTTCCTCGACCCGGACGGCGCGGACCTGTCGCAGGCCGCGCAGCGCAAGCTGGAGCGGGTGTTCGGGCGGCAGGAGTACCGGCGCGCGTTCCCCGGCGAGATCGCCGAGCTCACCTACCCGCCGCGCGTGGTGGAGACCTACACCCGCGACCTGCTGGACCGCATCGACATCAGCGGCGTCCGCGAGGCCGGGCTGAAGATCGTGCTGGACTGCGCGGGCGGCGTCGCGTCGCTGGTGCTGCCGAGCCTGCTCGGCCGGGTCGGGGTGGAGGTGCTGACCCGCAACAACGCGCTGGACGAGGCGAACCCGACCGAGACGCTGCCCGAGCGGATGCGCGACCTGGAGCGGCTCGGCGCGCTGGTGTCGTCGTCGCGGGCCGCGTTCGGCGTCCGGTTCGACCCGGTCGGCGAGCGGATCTCGCTGGTGGACGAGAACGGCGAGCTGGTCGCCGACGACCGGGCGCTGTTGGTGATGCTGGACCTGGTCGCGGCGGAGCGGCGCGGCGGGCGGGTCGCGCTGCCGGTGACGACGACGCGGGTGGCCGAGCAGGTCTGCCGGTTCCACGGCGTCCAGGTGGAGTGGACGTCCACCTCGCAGGACGTGCTCACCAAGGCCGCCGCGCGCCCCGACGTGGTGTTCGCGGGCGACGGGCGGGGCGGGTTCCTGATGCCGGAGTTCAGCGGCACCGTGGACGGGATCGCGGCGTTCGTCCGGCTGGTCGGGCTCGTCGCGCGGACGCGGCTGACGCTGTCGCAGATCGACCGGCGGATCCCGGTGGCGCACCTGCTGCGCCGGTCCGTCCCGACGCCGTGGGCGGCGAAGGGGAGCGTGATGCGGCACGTCGTGGAGGCCGCCGGGAGCCGCACCCTCGATACCACCGACGGGGTCCGCGTGGTGGAGGACGACGGCGGCTGGGTGCTCGTCCTGCCGGACCCGGCGGAGGCGGTCACGCACCTGTGGGCCGAGGGCCCGGACGCCGACGCCGCGCAGGAGCTGCTGGAGGAGTGGGCCGTCGTCGTGGAGCGCGCGGGCTCCTAGCGCGGTGATGCGCGGGCCGCGCGGCGGGCTCAGCAGCGTTCGCGCGGCCTGAGGCCTCTGGCGTCGGGCTCCCGGTCCCCGTAGGTCTCCTCCAGGAACGACACGAGGCGCTCGACGTCGGCGACGTTGGAGACCAGGCCGAGCGACGCGCGGACGGCGCCGCCGCTCGGCAGGTGGAGCAGGTCGAGGTACTCGTCGAGGTTCCGCATGCCGCCGCGCAGGGTCCGCCGGTCGCGCAGCGCCTGCTCGGAGATGTGGAAGGCGCCCTCCCCGGCGCCCGGGTTGCAGAAGCAGCCGGTGCGGACGGAGATCCCGGCGGCGGTGGTGTCGCGCGCGATGATCCGCTCGTCCACGATCCGGCCGCGCGCGTCCAGGACGTTGAACGCGACGGTGCCGCCGCGCCGGTCCGTGCCGGCGGGGCCGTACACGCGGACCATGGCGGAGCCCGCGCCGTGCCGGAGGCCGGTCAGGCGGTGCAGCAGCCACGAGGTGAGGCGGGCGACGCGTCGGTGGATCAGGTCCATGCCGATGTCCTCGATCCAGCGGATGCCGAACTCCACGTCCGGGATCGACAGGAAGTTCAGGGTGCCGTCCTCGAACGCGGTCTCGTCGCGGGCCAGGACGTGCCAGCCGCCGAGCGCGCTGACCGCCTGGATGGTGCCGCCGGCGAACCAGGGGCGGCGCAGCCGGGCGAGCGCGGCTCGGCGGGCGACCAGGGCGCCGACGCCGGTCGGGTAGCCGAACACCTTGTACCAGCTCACCGGGACGAAGTCGGGCCGCGTCCGGCTGAGGTCCAGGCGGTTCGCGGGGACGAACGCGGCCGCGTCCAGCAGCACGTCGTACCCGCGCGCGTGTGCGAGGTCGACCCACTCCAGGGGGTGTTGGACGCCCGTGAAGTTGCTCTGCGCCGGGTAGACGAGCAGCCCGCGGCGGCGGCCGAGGGCGCTGCGCAGGTCGTCCTCGGGGACGCGCAGCTCGGCCCCGTGGACGGGCACGTTGACCACCTGCGCGCCGCGCGCGCGGGCGAACTCGCGGATCCCGTTGACGGAGTTGTGGTTGTCACCGGTGAGGACGAGCCGGGACCCGCGCCCGAACGGGTAGGCCTCGCCGACGAGCCGGCACGCGCCGGTGGCATTCGGCGTGAAGACCACCGTGTACTCGTCGGGGGAGGCGTTGAAGAAGCCGAGGATCGCCGCGCGGGTCCGCTCGACCAGCTCGGTGGACGCGCTGGACGTGGGGTTCTCCGAGTGCGGGTTGCCGTAGCAGTGCCCGGTGAGCCGCCTGGCGTGCGCGCGGATCTGCGCGTCGGCCGCCACGCCCGCGCCCGTGTAGTCCAGGTAGGCCTGGCCGTCCAGATGGCGGTACTCGGCGGCCCTCAGGTCGTCCAGCCGGCTCGTCGAGACGTACTCGGCGTCGGTGCCGGGCGTCGCCCCCGCCGCCCAGGAATCGGTTGAAGCGGACATCATGCACCCCCGCGTACAAAGCCGCATCCTCCTCTAAGAACGGTCCAAAATGGGAGAACGGCTTGCAAGGGGATGTTCTGACCTTTTCAGGACGAGATGCCTGTGTTTGGGGGTGTTCCGGCGGTCTCCCGGGACGCGCCCTCCGTGGGGCGCCGCGTGCGGCGGGCGAGGACGGCGGCCGTCCCCGCGAGGAAGAGCGCCGCGAACCCCGCGAGGATCGCCCAGTCGGCGACGGCGGACCGGGAGAACGTGCCGCCGTAGGAGGCCAGCAGCGGCGGCCCCAGCGGCGACCGGCCCGACGCCCACAGCCGCTCGACGCCCAGGCTGTGCCCGAGCCCCTCGAACGCCCACCGGTTCGACATCGCGTAGCTCAGCCACCGTCCCGGCGCCGCCATCACCGGGACGGGCAGGATCGCGCCGACGAACAGCACCTGCGGGAAGCACAGCATCGGCAGGGCCATCGTCGCCTGCGCCGGGTCCGTCACCGCCGCCGACACCAGCAGCCCGAGCGCCAGCGCCGCCACCGAGCACAGCAGCAGCGTCGCGAACAGCTCCCCGTACGTCCGCCAGCCCATCGGCGGCAGCCGGTCCAGCCCGCGCAGCACCCCGAGCATCAGCGCGTCCACCACCGCCAGCAGCGGCAGCAGCACGGCCGCCTTCGCCAGCACGTAAGGCCCGATCCGCAGCCCGGTGAGCCGTTCGCGCCGCAGCACCGGCAGTTCGGTGCAGATCTGCAGCAGCCCGTAGGTCAGCCCGAAGAAGAACCCGCCGAACGCGATCCAGAACAGGATCATCACGGTGGCGCTCGGGCTCGGCGACCCCGGCGCGAACGCGCCCGGGCGGAACAGCACCGCGAACATGGCGAGCACCATGAGCGGCGACCCCGCCAGCACGGCGAGGGTCAGCCGGTTCCCCGTCAGCAGGTCCAGGTTGCGCCGGGTCAGCAGCGCCCACTGCCGCAGCGCGCCGACGCCCGGGCCCGCCGCCGTGCCCTCGCCGCCGGGCCGGCGGAACCGGTTCTCCCAGTCGGGCTCCGCGCCGCCCGCGAGCCGCAGGTAGATCTCGTCGACCGCGGTGGCCCCGAACTCCTCCAAGGCCTCCTCCGGCGGGCCGTAGAACGCCAGCCGCCCGTCCGGCGCCAGCACCGCCACCCGGTCGCAGACCGCGACGTCCGGCGGGTGGTGCGTCGTCATGACGACGGTCGTCCCCGCGTCGGCGAGGCCGCGCAGCAGCCGCATCAGATCGGCGGCGGTGGCCGGGTCGAGGCCCGACGTCGGCTCGTCGAGGAAGAACACCCGGGGCCGCGTCAGCAGCTCGACGGCGATGCTGGCCCGCTTGCGCTCGCCGCCGCTCAGCCGCCCGACGCGCTGCCCGGCGCGGGCGGTGAGGGCGAGGGCGTCCAGCACGTCGTCCACGGCCTTCTCCGCGTCCTCCGGCGGCGTGCCGGCGGGCAGCCGGAGGCCCGCCGCGTACCGGAGGGTGCGCCGCAGCGGCAGCTCCTTGTGGACGATGTCGTCCTGCGGCACGTACCCGAGCGACCCGCCGCCGCCCGCGTAGCGCACCTCGCCCTCGGCGGGCGGCCGCACCCCCGCGATCGCGTCCAGCAGCGTCGTCTTGCCGGCGCCGCTGGCCCCCATGATCGCCACGAGCTCGCCGGCACCGATCGTCAGCGACACGTCCCGCAGCGTGCGGCGCCCGCCGTCCACCCGCTGCCCGACCTCGCGCACCTCGATCACGTGACGCCCCCTCGCCTCCGGAGGGCGCGACCGGCCCCCAGAAGAACATGAACGACGCCGGGGCCCCGAGTCCAGAGGCGATCTCCGCCCGGCCCGGGCGGCCCGTCAGCCGACGGGGACGTCGTCGGGCGTGCCGCCCGCGATCTCCGCCAGCACGTCGAGGGCCCTGGCGAGGACGTCCTCCGGCGGCGACGCCAGGCCGAACCGCACCGCCCGCGGCGCCGCCGCGCCGCCCACCACGAACGCGGCGGCGGGCGTGACGGCGATGCCGCGCCGGGCCGCCGCCGCCACGAACGTCTCCGCGCGCCACGGCGCGGGCAGCTCCCACCAGCAGAAGTACGAGCCGGGATCGGACCGGACCGCGGCGCCCGCGAGCCGCGCCGCCGCGATCCGCTGCCGGGACGCGGCGTCCGCCCGCTTCGCCTTCACGATCGCCTCGACCGTCCCGTCGGCTACCCACCCGGACGCCGCCTCCAGCGCGAACCCCGCGGGCCCCCACGCGCCCGAGCGCAGCGCGGCGGCGACCCGGCCCGCCAGCCGCCGCGGGACGGCGGCGAACCCGGCGCTCAGCCCCGGCGCCAGCCGCTTGGAGAGGCTGTCGACCGGGATCGCGTGGTCCGGCGCGAACGACGCCAGCGGCGGCGGGCCGTCCTCGCGGAGGAACGCCCAGACGCGGTCCTCGATCGCGCACAGCCCGAGCCGCCCGAGGAGCGCGCCCAGCTCGGCGCGCCGCGCCTCCGGCATCGTCGTCCCGTACGGGTTGTGCAGCGTCGGCTGGAGGTAGACGCCGCCGAGCGGCGCGGCGCGGTGGGCGTCGGCGAGCGCGCCGGGGATCATCCCGTGCCCGTCCACCGGGATCGCGACCGGCGTGACGCCGAGCCGCGCCGCGATCCCCTTGATCACGGGGTAGGTGAGGGCCTCGACCGCGAGCCGCCCGCCCGGCGGGACGAGCGCGGCCACGGCCGCGGCGATCGCCTGCCGGCCGTTCCCGGCGAACAGCACGTCGTCCGGCGCCGGGGCCCAGCCGCCCGCCGCGAGCAGCGCCGCCGCGGCCTCGCGCGCGGCCGGCGTGCCCGCGACGCCCACGGGTGCGAGCGACGCGTCGAGCACGTCCGGGCGCATCAGGCGGTCCAGCCCGGCGGCCAGCAGAGGCGCCTGCTCCGGCACCACCGGATAGTTCAGCTCCAGGTCGACGCGGGCGTCCGCCGGCTCGGCCAGGGCGGGGGCCGCCCGGCGCTCCGCCGCGAGCACGAACGTGCCGCGCCCGACCTCGCCGACGACCAGGCCGCGCCGGCCCAGTTCGCGGTAGACGCGGGCGGCCGTCGAGGCGGCGATGCCGCGGCGGCGGGCGAACGCGCGCTGCGGCGGCAGCCGGTCGCCCGGGCGCAGCCGTCCCGCCGCGATGTCGGCGGCGACCGCGTCGGCCACCCGCCGGTAGTCGTCCATACGACTCCCAGAATTGCACCGAGTTCAATGTCATTATTGCACCGAACAAATCCGGCGCCTAGCATCGGTGCAATGATCTCCCCAGCCGCCCTGGCGGCCATCGCCCTCGTCGCGCTCGGGCTCGTCCTCACCCCCGGGCCGAACATGATCTACCTCGTGTCGCGGTCGGTGACCCAGGGCCGCCGGGCCGGCCTCGTCTCGCTCGGCGGCGTCGCCCTCGGCTTCGTCCTGTACGTCGTCGCCGCCACCGCCGGCATCACGACCGTCTTCCGGCTCGTCCCGCCCGTGTACACGGCGCTGAAGCTCGCCGGCGCCGGCTACCTGCTCTGGCTGGCCTGGCAGGCCCTCCGGCCCGGCGGGACCGCCGTCTTCGCCCCGAAGGAGCTGCCCGCCGACCCGCCGCGGCGGCTGTTCGTCATGGGCCTGGTGACCAACCTGCTCAACCCCAAGATCGCGATCCTGTACGTGTCGCTGCTGCCACAGTTCGTCGACCCGTCCCGCGGCCACGTCGCCGCGCAGAGCCTGCTCCTCGGCCTCACCCAGATCACGGTCGCGATCACCGTGAACGGCCTGATCGTCCTCGGCGCCGGGAGCATCGCCGCGTTCCTCGCCCGCCGCCCGGCCTGGCAGCGCGTGCAGCGCTATCTGATGGGCACCGTCCTGGCCGCCCTCGCGGTCCACATCGGCCTGGACCGCACCCGCGCCGCCGTCGCGTAGCGGCGCGCCGGACCCGGCCCGATTTGGCGGGCCTTGCCATCATGGTCCGGTGGTCGCGCGACGGCGGGAACGGGACGAGGCGGAGCGGGCGGGCGGATGGCGCCGCCCCGACGCCTCCATGTCCCTGCTGTCGGACCTGTTCGCCGGCAAGCTGCTCGACCCCGGCTACGCCGAGGCCGCGGCACGGCGCGCGGCGTCTGGCCGGACCCGCCCGCGCGGCGGGCGGGCGCTGAGCGGCGCCGTCCTCGCCGTCCTGGTGGCCGTCGGCGTCCTCGTCGCCGTCGCCGGCGTCCAGGTCCGCCGCAGCGAGCCCGTGGCGGCCAAGGAGCGCGCCCGGCTCATCGACCAGATCCACGCCCGCACCGGCGAGACCGACGCCCTGCAGCGCCGCCTCGACGCGCTGCGCGCCGACACCGGCCGCGAACGGACCGGCGCCCTCGAACGCAGCGCCGAGGGCCGCCGGGCCAGGCGCGACCTCGCCGCGCAGGGCGCCGCCGCGGCCGCCGAGCCCGCCTCCGGCCCGGGCCTCGTCGTCACCGTCGGCGACGCGCCCGGCGACGACGGCGGCGACCCCGGCGGCGACTCCGACGGCCGGGTCTATGATCAGGATCTCCAGGTGCTGGTCAACGGGCTCTGGGCGGCCGGCGCCACCGCCATCGGGATCAACGGGCGGCGGCTCACGCCGGTCACGGCGATCCGCACCGCGGGGGAGGCGATCCTGGTCGACTACCACCCGCTGACCGGGCCGTACGAGGTCACGGCGCTCGGCGACCCGGACCGGATGCGCGACGCGTTCACCGGCTCCGACGCCGACCGCAGGCTGCGCGCCCTCGAGGAGCGGTACCGCATCCGGTACGCGACGCGCCGCACGTCCGGCGCGCGGCTGCCCGGCGCCGGAGCGCTCCGGCTCCGGTACGCCGCGCCGGCCCCCGGAGCCGGCGGGTGACGCGATGACCGAGCGCACGAGGGCCGGGGCGGCGGCGGGCACGGAACGGAAGGGCGGAGGCATGATCGCGCTGATCGGGCTGGTGATCGGCGTGGGGCTCGGCCTCGCGCTGCACCCCGACGTCCCGCTGTGGCTCCAGCCCTACCTGCCCATCGCCATCGTCGCGGCCCTCGACGCCATGTTCGGCGGCGTCCGGGCCCGGCTCGAGGGGATCTTCGACGAGAAGGTCTTCGTCGTGTCCTTCCTCAGCAACACCGTCATCGCGGCGCTGATCGTCTTCCTCGGCGACGAGCTGGGCGTCGGCTCCCAGCTGTCCACCGGCGTCGTGGTCGTCCTCGGCATCCGGATCTTCTCCAACGCGGCGGGCATCCGACGGAAGCTGTTCGGCGCATGACCGTCGACGACGCCCCTCGGGAAGAGGGCAATGCGGAGGACGTGCCGCCCGGGCCCCTCACCGGGGTGATGGCGCTGCTGCGGCCCAGAGCGAGCTGGGGGCAGCTCATCGGCGGCCTGCTGTGCGTGCTCGTCGGCTTCGCCGTCGCCGTGCAGGTCCGCTCCACCAAGCGCGACACCACGTTCGCCACCGCCCGGCAGGACGAGCTCGTCGGCATCCTGGCCGATCTGGGCCAGCGGTCCGAACGGCTCCGCGGCGACATCCGCGACCTCGAGCAGACCAAGGCCGAGCTGCAGCGCGACGCCCAGGGCGGCGCCGCCCTCGAGGAGGCCCGCAAGCGCGCCACCACCTACGGCATCCTCGCGGGCACGCTCCCCGCCGAAGGACCCGGCATCCAGATGGTCGTGCGGGACCCGCGCGGCGGCGTCCACGCCGGCGGCCTCCTCGACGCGCTCGAAGAACTCCGCGACGCCGGCGCCGAGGTCGTCCAGGTCAACGAGGTCCGCGCGGGGGTCGGCACCTACTTCCTCGACGCCCGCGACGGCGTCCAGGCGGACGGCCGGACGCTGCGCGCCCCGTACACGTTCCTCGCCATCGGCGACCCGCACACCATGACCACCGCGCTCAACATCCCGGGCGGCGTCGTGCGGACACTGCAGGCCGCCGGCGCCGCCGTCTCGATCACCCCGCGCGCGAAAGTGACCGTGAGCGCGATACGGTCTCCGTAGAGGGAACGGGGGGAGCGGTGAACGGCCGTCCGGGACGTCGCGATCGGCGCCGCCCGCGCGGCGGCGTAGACCGGCGATCATCGGCGAAGGTACCGTGGTGCGGTCGGTTCACCGTTCCGGTTGACCCCTCGGGCAATACCCGCGTAAGTTGCGGCGACCGTCGCGTGCGCGGGCGGTGAGCAGGACCGTGGTCGGGGGCGGGTCCCCGGCGTGGGTTGGGTGAAGGATGCGCGTGGCGCAGGCGGCCCCCGCACCAGCGGGGCGTCCGCGGGCGGCGCGCCGATGGTAGGAGGCCGAGCCGATCTATGCCGAGCGTCTACTGCACGCAGTGCGGTCACGCCAACCCGGATGATGCCCGCTTCTGCTCGAACTGCGGCACCCCGCTGACGCGGGGCGCCCAGCCGCCGATCTACCGGGAGTCGCCCGGCGAGTCGACCTCCACGATCTCGATCGGCGGGTTCGAGGCGCTGGACACCGGCCAGGAGGCCGAGGAGCAGCCCGGCCCGGACCAGACCGCCATGGAGGCGCTCCCGCCCGGGACCGCGCTGCTGGTCGTCAAGCGGGGCCCGAACGCCGGAAGCCGCTTCCTGCTCGACAAGGACCGCACGTCCGCGGGCCGGCACCCGGAGAGCGACATCTTCCTGGACGACGTCACCGTCTCCCGCCGGCACGCCGAGTTCGCCCGGCACGGCGGCACCTTCTCCGTCCGCGACGTCGGCAGCCTGAACGGCACCTACGTCAACCGGCAGCGGATCGACCAGGCCGGCCTGTCCGGCGGCGACGAGGTCCAGATCGGCAAGTTCCGGCTGGTCTTCCTGACCAACCCGGCGCACGCCTGACGAGGACCGGAGCGGCGGGGGAGCACGGGGTCTCGGCGACGATGGGAGGGCCCTTGAACGCGCAGCCGGCCCGGTCCCCGATGACCATCGGGGACGTCCTCGGGCTGCTCAGGAGCGAGTTCCCCGACATCACCATCTCCAAGATCCGGTTCCTGGAGTCGGAGGGGCTGGTGGAACCGGAGCGCACCCCCGCCGGGTACCGCAAGTTCGGCCCGGCCGACGTCGAGCGGCTCCGGTTCGTGCTCACCGCGCAGCGCGACCACTACATGCCGCTGCGCGCGATCCGGCAGCACCTGGAGGCCCGCGACCGCGGCGAGGCCGTCCCGCCGCTCGGCGCCCGCGCCGACGCGCCCGCCCGCCGGCCCCGCACCCTGGTCGCGGCCGGCGCCGACGCGCCCGACCCGGCCGTCCGGCTGACCCGCCGCCAGCTCCTCGACGGCGCCGGCATCGGCGAGGACCTGCTCGGCGACCTGGAGGAGTACGGGCTCGTCCGGCGCAACGGCACCCACTACGACGGCGAGGCCCTCACCGTCGCCCGCGCCGCCGCCGCGCTCGGCGAGCACGGCTTCGAGGTCCGGCACCTGCGCGCCGCGAAGGCCGCCGCCGACCGGCAGGCCGGGCTGATCGAGCAGATGGTCGCGCCGCAACTGCGCCGGCGCAGCCCGGGCGCGCACGAGCAGGCCGCCGAGACCGCCCGCGACATCGCCGCGCTGTCGGTCCGGCTGCACGCCGCCCTGCTGTCCGCGGGACTTCGCGAAAGCCTCGACCCCTGATCGCGCGGGCCGCGGAGGCATTTGCCGCCCCGCCGCCGCGCCACCCTGTCCGAGCCTGGGTGTACGTTGGGCTACAGGGTTCGTCGAGGATCCGACCGGTGCACGTGGTGATCGAGACAGCGTCGACCAGCAGGGAGCCGCAGTGAAGCAGATGGAGGTCGTCGGCGTCCGGGTCGAGATGCCCTCCAATCAGCCCATCGTCCTGTTGAAGGAGACGGAGGGCGAGCGCTACCTGCCCATCTGGATCGGGGCGGTCGAAGCGACCGCGATCGCCTTCGCCCAGCAGGGCGTGCTGCCCGCGCGCCCCCTCACCCACGACCTGTTCCGGGACGTGCTCGACGCCCTCAGCGTCCAGCTCCGCACCGTGAACATCACCGACCTGCGCGAGGGGATCTTCTTCGCGGACCTGGTCTTCTCCAACGGCGTCGAGGTGAGCGCCCGCCCGTCCGACTCCATCGCCCTCGCGCTGCGCACCGGCGCGACGATCTTCGCCAGCGAGGACGTCCTCGAGGAGGCCGGCGTGGCCATCCCCGACGAGCAGGAGGACGAGGTCGAGAAGTTCCGCGAGTTCCTCGACACCATCTCCCCGGAGGACTTCGGCCGCGCCGGCTGACGGCCCGCCCGGCACGGCCGCACGCACGAGGGCCGCGGGAACACAGGCCGCGGGCACGCAGGTCACGGGAACACAGGCTGTGGGCACGCGGGCCGCGCCTCGCCGCCGGGTCCCGCGTCTTCGACCGGGCATCGGTTACGCTGTGTGATGGAGCGGTGCGGGCCGGGCTTGGGGGCGAAGTGGGGAATGTCACTTCGGCGTGTAAGGTCATGCCGTGCCGCGATTGGTCTTGCATTGCCCTGGACCTGGCAGTTTCCGAGGGGCGACCATCGGGGTAGGAGTGCGGTGGCGGCCGAGGTGCGCAGTTTGCCCACGTGAAGCCGGTTCATCCGGGCATGCGACGCGCCGACGGTGAACGTTGACCACACCCTGACCGGCACCTACCGTGCTGGTGGAACACCCGTGGTGTAATTCGTCAAACCCCCTTGACGAAGCGCCACGGGCTGATAGAAGCCGGAGGTCCGCGTGGCGGTGAGCAGCGGCGAGGGCAAGGCGACCCCCGACAGGCACATGGCGTCACGGCGCGCCGGAGAGCAGGGCCTGCTCTTCGACACGCAGGTGTCCGCACCGCCGGAGGACGTCGGCTACCGCGGCCCGACGGCGTGCGCGGCGGCGGGGATCACCTACCGGCAGCTGGACTACTGGGCCCGCACGAAGCTGGTCGAACCGAGCGTCCGCGCGGCGCACGGATCGGGCAGCCAGCGGCTCTACAGCTTCCGCGACATCCTGGTCCTGAAGGTCGTGAAGCGGCTGCTGGACACGGGGGTGTCGCTGCAGCAGATCCGCACGGCGGTGACGCACCTGCGCGACCGCGGCGTCCAGGACCTGGCGCAGATCACCCTGATGAGCGACGGGGTGAGCGTCTACGAGTGCACCTCCGCCGACGAGGTCGTCGACCTGCTGCAGGGCGGCCAGGGCGTGTTCGGGATCGCGCTCGGACGGGTGTGGCAGGAGGTGGAGGGAAGCCTGGCGGAGCTTCCCGGCGAACGCGCCGCGACCGACGACCCGGACCCTCTCGAACACCCCCACGATGAGCTGGCGAACCGGCGGCGCGCCCGCCGCACCGGCTGACCCCCACCGTCTGACCCCCACCGGCCCGAGCCCCACCGGCTGACCCCCTACCGGCCCGAGCCCCCGCCCCCGGGGATCGTCCCCCTCAGATCGCTTCCTTCCGCTGGAGATAGGCGAACGCCGCCCAGCCCGGCAGGACCGGAAGCCACAGCGTCAGCAGGCGGTACAGCAGCACCGCGGACGTCGCCGTCTCCGCCGTCAGCCCCGAGATCGTCAGCGCCAGCGTCAGCGCGCCCTCGACGGCGCCGAGCCCGCCCGGCGTCGGGACCGCCGACCCCACCGCGTTGGCGGTCAGGAACACCACCACGACGGCCGTCCAGTGTAGCGACCCGCCGAACGCCCGGATCGAGGCGTCCAGGCACAGCACGTACGCCGCCGTCAGCCCCACCGTCCCGCCGAGGCCGGTGGCGAGCTTACGCGGCGACTGCAGGACGTCCACGAGCCGCGGCACCACCCCGGAGAACATCGCCCGCAGCCGGGACGTGGCGAACCGCCGCACCCGCGGGATCGTCAGCGCCGCACCGGCCGCCAGCCCCAGCGCCAGCACCACGATCATGATGGTGCGGGACGGCGCCAGGTCCTTGGTGGCGTTGTGGGTGGAGCCGGTGAGGAAGCCGAACAGCGCCAGCAGCAGCACGTGCACGACGAGGCCGACCAGCTGGGACGCGCCGACGCTGGCGACCGCGAGGCCCGAGCGGATGCCGGACTTCTGCAGGAACCGGGTGTTGATCGCGACGCCGCCGACCGCGGCCGGCGCGACCAGCTGCACGAACGACGCGGCGACCTGCACCAGCACGGTCCGCCCCAGCCGCAGCCGCTCCGGAACGAACCCCAGCAGCATGTACGCCGCCGCGAGGTAGGTGGCGGCGGACCCGGCGAGGGCGATCAGCAGCCAGTGCCAGGTCACCGTCGACAGCAGGTGGGCGAAGTCGAGGCTGCCGACCTGCGGGATCACGATGTACCCGGCGACCGACAGGCCGACGATGCTGAAGATCGTCCGGGGCCGGAAGCGTTCCAGCCGGACCGGCGCCGCCTCCGTCTCCGGCTTCAGCGCGACGATCTGCTCCCGGATCCGGGTGAGCAGCTCCCGGTCGCGGCGCAGCGCCGTCCGCGTCGCCCGCGACAGCGCCACCCGCTGCAGCAGCGGCACCGCCGCCGGGAGCGCGTCCTCGCCGAGCGCCGCCGCCGCGGTCCGCACGGCGCGCTCCGGGCCCGCGCGAAGCGCCACGGTGGTGAGCAGCTGCGCCAGATCGAGGCGCAGCGCGAGGTCGCCGGCGGCGATCTCCCCGGACCGCATGTCGGTGAGGTAGGCGCGGCCGTCGTCGCCGACGAGGATCGCGTCCTCCTCCAGCCGCCGGTGCGCGAGCCGTCCCTCCTGCAGCCGCCGGAACTGCCGCCACACGTCCGCGAGCAGCGTGTCGGTGACCTCCTCGTCCCGGACGTCCCCGAGCCGCCGCCCCGGCACGTGCTCGTAGGCCAGCAGCGCCGCCTCCGTGCCGACCTCCGACGTCCCCACCAGCCGCGGGGTGCGCGCGCCCGCCGCGGCCACCGCGTACGCCATCAGGGACTCCAGCTCGAGGGAGCGGCGCAGCGGCCGCAGCGCCCGGCCCGTGGTGGTCCGGCTCAGCCGCAGCGTCCGCCACATCCGGTACAGCAGCCCGGCGGTCTGCTGGTCGCGGTCCAGGACCCGCACCTCCAGGTCCCACCGGCCGGGCCGCCGCTCGCCCGGCGCGCGGCACTTCGCGTCCTCCCGGTCGAGGACGACGCCGTACCGGCGGTCCGCGCCGGCGTCGCCGGGGTCGTCGAGGCGGGCGGCGCGGCGCGGGCACAGCCCGAGCCGCTCCAGCGTGGACACCACGGTCGTGCCGGTCGGCCGCGGGTTGGGCGTGCCGACCGCGTACAGGGTGCCGTAGCCGATCGCCCGGCCGAGCAGGTAGGTGGCGGCGAGCGCGGCGACCGACGCGTACGACGCGGTCAGCCCGGTCAGCGCGGCCAGCCCGATCAGCGTCCACGTCACCGCCTGCCAGCGGGTCCGGCCCGCCATCCCGACCGCCGTGACGAACGCGATCACCGGGGCGATGTCGGTGTGCACCGGCGCGGTCGTGGTGCCGCCCCAGATCAGCGAGTCCAGCACCCCGCCGGGCGCCGCGCTCGTCACCCAGTCGTCCAGCCCGACGGTGATCCCGAACGCGATCACGGCGGCGAGCAGCGCGATCGCGACCCGCATGCCGTCCTTGCGGAACAGCCGCTCGACCGCGAACGCGATCGGCACCGTCAGCACGCCGAAGCTGGAGGCCAGCGTGGCGAACGACAGCAGCAGGCGCGGGGCGTGCGCGGTGCCCTGCGCGATGTCGGTCTGCAGCCCGTGCGTGGTCTGCTGGGCGATCGACACCAGCAGCATCACCACGGCCAGCGCGACGCAGGACACCCCGAACCTGATCGCGTCGGCGGACCGGCGGATCCGGTCCGGCTGGGCGGGCTCGTCCACGGGGACGCCGGCGGTCGCGCCCGTCGCCGGGCGCACCGCCCCGCCGTGGGTCTGTGTCACGCCGTACCGCCGCCCTGACCGTCCGCCATCCTGATCAGCGTCCCAGGGCCGGCGGCGCGCCGTCCAACGGCGCCCCCCGGTCCGGGCGGGGGGGGGGGGGGGGGCCCCGGCG
>NZ_JBEZJL010000129.1:0-19279 GCF_040651755.1 Actinomadura sp. NPDC048394
ACCTCCGCCGGCCACCTCAAGGGCGTCAAGTACGAGGTCCTGTCCTGGGGCCACGGCGCCGGCACCAAGGGCACCCCCAAGCCCCTCGGCTGACCAGCCCACCAACCCCAACGACCCCCACCCGGACGCCCCCCAGTCCCCCCAACACGGACCCCGCTCCCGTCCACGGACGAGGGCGGGGTCCGTCGCGTCCGCGCCCAGGAAGTGGGCGGTCATGCGAAGCTCTGGGTGTTCGGCGGGCCGGTGCGGGGCTACCGTTTGCTTCCCGCCCGCCTCCTGCCGCCGAAGGCGTGCGCGCGCAGGGCGACGTCCAAGGCCAGGTCCCAGGTGCCCGAGAGCTGATCGGCTATCTCGTGGCCGTCGCTGCACATTCCGGCGGCGACTCGCGCGGTCTCCGGATCGCCGTTCCGTTCGGCGAGGCGCCACAGCAGTTCGCCGGCGGCGATCTGCAAATGCACGGCGGCGTAGGCGTCGCGGAGGTATTTCGCCGCTCCTGCACGGTGTCCCGGGCCGAATGCCGCTTCGGCGACCGAGGCGAACAGCATTCCGGCGTCCTTCACGAGGGACGGTGACGCGTCGTGGGCGCGCAATCTGGCCTCGATGGCCCTGTTGTGGGCGTGGGCCCGTTCGGCGAAGTGGCCGAGGGGGCGGCACAGCTCCGGCTCGTCCGCGACCGAGGTCAGGGCTTCGCTCAGCACGGCCTGCACGTGTTGCTCGAGTGCGTGCGCGTCCCTGAGGGCGGTGACGAGCTGCCGGTCGAGGGCGGTCATCGTCTCCTCCTCCTCGCTCGGCATTCTTCCTGTGGGTCACGGCACGGCGTTCGGCGCTGACGATTGCGACGTGCCCCTCGCGATTCGCCCCCAAACCCCACCGAACTGCCCGTGATGCCCAGCGTTCAGGCAAGGACGGAGGCGAAGTCGGCGAAATTAAAAGGCCATCCATGAAGTGGTATCGAGGAGTTGGGTGATCGCTTCTCGAGATGCCTGGAATTCGATCAGGGTCGCCTCGGTCAAGGCTGTGGTGCCGTCTGCGGGTCGCTGTTTCGCCGGGACTGGAGCAGGGCTGCGGCGGCGTCGGCTACGAGGTCTTCGGCGGACGCCGGGATCGGCGTGCCCGCGCGCAGATGCCGCCCGACGAGGCCGTACGGGACGTCGACCGTGGCGAGGACGATCCGGTCCACCTCGTCCGGGCGGCCGAGCCGTGCGGCGAGCCCGGTCAGGGCGGTGCGGACGCGGCGGTTGCCGGTGTCGAAACGGTCGGCCTCGGCGGCGGGCCAGCTGGAGCGCCCGAAGGCGCGCGGTCCGTAGAACAGGACTTGGGCCTCGCGCGGGTGGGCCCTGCTCCAGGCGACCACGTGGCGGGCGGCGGCCGCGACGGCCTCCTCGGCCGGTTCGCCGGATGCGGCGGCGACGAAACCGTCCTGGAAGCGTTCGAGGGTGCGCAGCCAGAGGGCGGCCAGCAGGGCGGCGGCGCTGGGGAACCGGTGGTAGACCGAGCCGCTCGGCGCGCCGGCGGCGCGCGCCACGGCCGCGACGGTGACGGCCGCGGGCCCGTCCTCGCAGGCCAGGTCGACTGCCGCGTCGAGCAGCCGGTCGCGGTCGTGCCGTGGCGGGCGCCCCATGGGAGTCGAGGGTACCGGCCCGCTATGCTCGGCCAGTATTAGAGAGATATCTCTAGAAAGGGGGACGCATGAGGGCCGCACCGCATCTGCCGCCGGGCCAGATCCCGGCCGCCCATCGCCCGTTCGGGCTGCCGCGGTTCGGGCCGGTGGTGCCACGGCCGTCCCGGGGGGCCGTCGTGACGGTCACGGGCGCCGTCAGGAACCCGGAGCAGATCCCCGTCGCCGAGCTCGCCGCGCTCCCGGGCCGGACCGATCGCTCGGCCGACCTGCACTGCGTCACCACTTGGAGCGCGCTCGGCCTGGCCTGGAGCGGGATCCCGTTCGCCGGCGTCCACGCGCACCTGGCCGAACGCGTACGGCCGCGGCCGTCGGCGCGCTGGGTCCGCTTCACCGGCCTCGACGGCTACACCGCCACGCTGCGCCTGGACGACGCGCTCGCCCCGGGCGTCCTTCTCGCCGACGCGCTGGACGGTGCGCCGCTCGACACCGACCGCGGCGCGCCGCTGCGGCTGGTGGCACCGGCGCACTACGGCTACAAGAACGTCAAGCACGTCTGCGCGATCGAATACCGCACGGCCTACGACGCCGGTTCAGCGGGCTGGAAGGGCCATCCGCGCGGCCGCGTCGCCTTCGAGGAGCGCAGCCGCTACCTGCCCGGACGGATCTGGCGGCCGCTGTGGCACGCCCTGTTGCCGGCGGCCGATGCCGCCTACACCGCGGCCCGCACCCGCACGAACGGAGAAGGGGAAGCATGAACGGACTGACCCGATGGGTTCCCAGGCTGATCATCGTGACGGCGGTACTGCACTTCGTGTGGGCGTTCGTCCAGCCCAATGCGTGGGACGCCATCGCGCGTGACGGGTTCGCCGCGACGGTCGTCGACCCCGACGCGCCCGGCTACTGGCAGCGCGAGGCCGGTGTCTGGTTCCTCGTGTCCGGTGCCTCGTTCCTGATCCTCGGCACCCTGACGCGGGCGCTGGTGCGGGCGACGGGCCGCATGCCCGCCCAGGTGGGCTGGTTCCTGATGGCGACCGGCGTCCCGCTGTGCGTGTTCTACTTCCCCGTCACGGGCGGGTGGGCCGAGGTGGTCATCGGCGCTCTCGCGCTCGCCGCGGCCTACGGCGGGCGCGATGGGCGCGGACGGCGCGTCCCCGAGTCCCCTGACGCGCGCACGCGACCCGCCGAGGCCGCCTCGACCTGACACGCGGCCCCTCTGGCCGACACGGCCGCACCGCGCGCGCGTCGGCAGCTCACTCGGAGGTCTTGGCGAGGGTACGGTCGACGGCGGTGACGGCCAGGAGCGCCAGCGCGACGACCGTGAGGACGGCGGCGAGGCGGTGGAGGCCGGCGTCGGTGGCGCGGGAACCGTAGGCGAGGCCGATCATGCCGGCCGACGCGATCGCGCCCAGGTACATGAACGTGCGGAGCAGGCCGGCCGCCGCGCCGGTCTGCTCCGCGGGGGCCTGGGCGTACATCGCGGCCTGGTTGGTGACGATGTTGAGGCCGTTCTGCACGCCGAACGTCACGCTGACGAGCAGCAGCGCCCACAGCGGCGTATGGCGGCCGAGGAGGAGCAGGCCGCCGCAGCCGAGGGCCAGCGCCGCCGCCCCGGCGACCAGGGACGGCCAGACGCGGCGCCGGGCGGCGAACGCGGAGACGGCGGTGGCCACGACGAACGACGGCAGCATCAGCAGCCCGGCGGCCGACGCCGAGCGGCCGGTGGCCTGCTCCAGCCAGAGCGTCCACCCGTAGACGAAGCAGTACGTCACGAGCATCGTCACGCCGTAGCGGAGGTAGGTGGTGGTGAGGGCACGGTTGTGCGCCAGCATCCGCAGGTCGATGAAGGGCGCCTCGGCGCGCAGTTCCCACGCGGTGAGCAGGGCCAGCAGAGCCAGGGATGCGCCGAGCAGCAACCATCGGGGATCGGCCAGGTCCATAAGGAACACCAGGAGCGCGGTGAGCGCCCCGGTGAACAGCAGCACGCCGACCGGGTCCAGGGCGCGCCACAGTGAGGCGCCGGGGGCGCGCGGGTCGTCCTTGGGGAGCCAGGCCAGCGCGGCGGCCATGCCGGCGGCCGCGAGCGGGACGTTGATCAGGAACGTCATCCGCCAGCCGCCCGCGGCGATCAGCAGCCCGCCCAGCGGCGGGCCCACCGCCATCGTGACCTGCCCGGCGATGGCCAGGGCGCTGAGCACGCCGTCCGGGGTGCCGCCGTGCAGCCGCCGCGCCCGGCGGCGCACCATCGCCATCGCGGCCGGGTAGGCCGCCGAGGTCCCCAGCCCGATGACCACGCGGGCGGCGACCAGCGCGGGCAGCGACCAGCCCAGGCAGCCGACCAGCCCGCCCGCGCCGACCAGGGCCGTTCCGGCGAGGTAGACGCGGCGGGGGCCGAGCCGGTCGGCGAGCCGCCCCATCGTGGGCTGCCCGACGGCGGTGGCGAGGTACAGCGCCGAGACGAGCCAGGTGGTCCGGTCGGCGCCGGCGCCGAACGCCTGCCCGATCGCCACCAGCGCCACCGCGATGATGGACGAGTTGACCGGGTTCAGCACCGAGCCGAACGACACCGCGGTGACGAACCGCGCGCCGAACACGGGCCGCGGCCCGGCCTCGCCGGCGGGCGAGGCGACCTTTGTGCCGGTCATGGGCGGCTCCTTGGGACGATCGAAACGTCGAAGACGGATCCACGATGCTCCCGGGCGCCCCTCCGTTGAAGGCGGTGGTGTTCCTGGCAGCGACACGGCCACCCACGCATGACGGGCGGGCTGGCACACTGGAGCCGTGCCTTCCAGCAGCGCGCTAGGGGAGTACCTGCGCGCCCGCCGTGCCCGGCTGCGCCCCACGGACGTGGGCCTGCCCGCCGGCCCGGGGCTGCGCCGGACCCCCGGCCTGCGGCGCGAGGAACTCGCCGCGCTGGCCGGGGTGAGCATCGACTACTACATCCGCCTGGAGCAGGGCAAAGAGACCAACCCCAGCCCGGCGGTCCTTGAGTCGCTGGCCCGCGCCCTGCGGCTGGACACCGAGGAGCAGGCCCACCTGTTCGCGCTCGCCGACCACGCCGCGGGACGCGTCCCGGCCGGACGGTCCCCGGTTCCGGAACGTCCGGTCGTCCGCACCGGGGTGCTGCGCATGCTGGAGCAGCTCCGCCCGTGCCCCGCCTACGTCCTGAGCTGGACGAGCGACATCCTCGCGGCCAATCCCGAAGGGCTCGCGCTGTTCGCCGGAATGGACGAATGGCCGCCGGAACGCCGCAACACGATCCGCTACGTCTTCCTGCATCCCGCCGCCCGCAGCGTGCTGGACGACTGGGACAAGGCGGCCCGGACGAGCGCCGCCCAACTGCGGAGCCTGACCGCCACCGATCCCCATGACCCGGCACTGGCCGCGCTGATCGACGAGCTCGACGGCGCGGCCCCCGAGTTCGCGGAGCTGTGGAAGCGGCATGATGTCCAGGCCCGGCGCGGCGACCGCAAGACCTTCCACCATCCGCGCGTCGGCACCTTCACCCTCGACTTCGAGGTCCTCCATCTGGGCGCCGACCGCCAGCGCATGTCGGTCTACCAGGCCGAACCGGGAACCCCCGACCACGACGCCATGGTCCTGCTCTCCCTCAGCACCAGCGACGCGCGGACCTGAGCCGACGGCCGGCCCGCCCGCGGGCCGGGCGCGGCCCGGCGGCCGTGAGGAGGCCGGCGGTATGGCCGGCCATACCTGAAAGAGTGTGGCTCGCCGTCATGCGGATGGGGGTCCGAGAGCGGTGGGACCGACGGCATGGACCTTCCCCTCTCCCGGGCCCGCCTCATCAAGATCGCGGTGGGCATGGCGGTCATCGCCGCGCTGACGGCCGCCGCGATCGCGCATGCCCCGCCGTCCCGCCGCTCTGTCTCGGCCCGGTCGAACGACGCCGTCGCACCGGGCGCACGCTGGACGAGCGCCTGGGGCGCCGCCGTGCAGGCCCCGGTCGCGGGCAACGAGGACTCCGGGCCCAACTGGTCGGTGAAGGGATTCGCCGGCCAGACCGTCCGGCAGGTCGTGCGGGTCGGGCTCGGCGGCACCCGGATCCGCGTCCGGCTGTCGAACGCCTTCGGGACGAGCCCGCTGCGGATCGCGGGCGCGACCGCCGGCAGATCCGCCGGCGGCGCCCTGGTGTGGCCCAAGACGATCGCCCGGGTCACCTTCGCCGGTTCGCCCACGGCGGTGATCCCGCCCGGGAGGGACCTCGTGAGCGACCCCGTCGCGCTGCCCGCGTCCCCGCTGGAACGCCTCGCGATCACCTTGCGCTTCACCGCTCCGACCGGCCCGGCCACCTTCCACCGCTTCGCCGGGACCGACGCGTTCCGGGCGCCCGGCGACCACCTCGCCGACGTCGGCGCGGACGCCTTCAAGGAGTCGACCTCCTCCTGGTACTACCTCACCGGGGTCGAGGTGGCGGGCGTACCGGCGCGCGGCTCGGTGGTGGTCTTCGGAGACTCCCTGGTCGACGGGGTCGGGGCGACGAAGGAAGCGGACGCCCGGTTCCCCGATGACCTCCAGGAGCGGCTCGTCGCCGCCCGGCGCCCGCTCGGCGTCGTCAACGCGGGCATCGGGTCGAACAAGCTGCTGAACGGATCGCCCTGTGGCGGGGAGAAGGGGACCTCCCGCTTCGCCCGGGACGTCCTCGCCCGGCCCGGCGTGCGCTCCGTGATCGTCCATCTGGGCGCCAATGACATCGGCGCCCCGCAGGTGGACGATCCCTGTATCCGCCCCAATCCGCAGGTGAGTGCGCGCCGGCTGATCGACGGCCATCGCGCCCTGATCCGCGCCGCCCACGCCCATGGCGTCAAGGCCATCGGCATGACCCTTCCGCCGATGAAGGGCGCCCTGTTCCCCTTCTGGACACCGAAGGTGGAGAAGCTCCGCGAAGAGTTGAACCGATGGATCCGCACGAGCCATGAGTACGACGCCGTCATCGATGCCGACCGTGCGATGTCCGACCCGTCCGACCAGCGGATGCCCCGGCCCGGATACGTCTTCATGGACGGACTGCATCCGAATGACGCCGGATATCAGGCCATAGCCGACGCCATCGACCTGGCGGCCCTATGAACCCGGCACCGCCGCAACCGCGCTCCCGTACCCATCCGACGACGATGCCAAACCGCTCGACGTCGACGCTGCGCCGGTCGCGCTCGCGCCGCACGCGGGAGTCAGCCGGAATCCTGCCAGGGGACGAGATCCTCCGGGATCAGCAGCCGATCCATCAGCACGTGCAGGTGTTCACGGAAGGAGGCGACGACCTCGGGATCGTCGGGACTCCGCATCCCCTTGGACTGCTGGAGCACCCCGGAACCCAGATAGCCGTGCACGCACCAGACCATGGTCCCGAGCAGGTAGTAGGCGTTGACGTCCGGCGGCACGACGTCCCGGATCTTGCGGGCCGCCAGGTTCAGCAGGGGCCGCGCGTACCGGTCCTCGAGTTCGGAGATGTCGGCGGCGTCCGCCACCCAGCGATGCGCCCACAGCGCCCGGACCTGGGGATGCGACACGTGGAAGTCCAGGTAGGCGTCGACGATCTGGTGCAGGGCCCGCCGCCCGGGCTCCGCGTCCGACACCACGGACTCCAGCATGCGGTGCTCGCTCTCGAACGCCTGGCGCGTCACCTCCAGGTAGACGGTGCGCTTGTCGCCCGCGACCTCCGTGATCACCGACGGGCTGGTGCCCAGGGCGTCCGCGATCAGGTGCAGGGAGACCCCGTCGTACCCCAGTTCGCCGAACAGCCGGGTCGCGACGTCGATGACCTGCTGGTGTGTGACGGCACTGGCCATATCGTCACGGTACGTAGAGCCGCCAAAAGCAGAGCGTCGCCACTGGTAAGGCTGATGTCAAGTCGCTCTTCCGGCAGGCCCGCGGCGGAGGGCGGCGCAGGCTCTAGAGTCGTGACCGTGCCAGACCCTTTCGACGTCGCGGGCGAGGTCGACGCCGCCTGCCGCGATCGCGCACGGGCGTGGCGTTTCCTCCGCGGATTCGCCGCGGCGTGGTCGACCCCCATCACCGACGACGACGGCTGGAGCCAGGACGACCTGGCCGCCGCCGAGCAGCGGCTCGGAGTACGGCTCCCGGAGGCGTTGAAAGAGGCCCTCGCGCTGCTCGGCCGGCGCGCCGACCTCACCAGCAACCAGGACTGCCTGCTCCGCCCCGACCAGTTGCACTACGACGACACCGGACGCGCCCTCGTGTGGCGTCAAGAGAACCAGGGCGTCGCCGACTGGGGCATCCCGGTCGAGGACCTCCGCCTGCCGGACCCACCCGTGATCTTCCGGCTCGACGGCACGTACTCCGCGCCCGAACCATGGCGCCCGTTCCTCGGACGCCTCTCCGTCGCCTGCGTCGAGATGGTGCTGTACGAGGCCCTGTTCGGCTCGGACGGCGACGACCACGACAACCGGGAGGCCGAGGACGCCGACCTCGGCGTCCTCGAGCGCCGCTACTCCCGCCTCGCCCTCCCGGACTACCCGATGTGGGCCACCCCCGACGGCCCGCCGGTCCGCTGGTTCTACGGCCGCGACGCGCTGATCTGCGACCACGCCCGAGCATGGCTCTGGGTCCGGACACGAACCCCCGAAGCCCTCCGCGCCGTGCGCGAAACCCTCCCGGGCGACTGGCTCATGCAGCCATGACCACCACCCTCGCCCCCCGATCCACGTAAGCGCCCACGTCCCCTCCCAAGCGCGCAGACCACCGCACCCGGTCAAGCGCACCAACCGTGCGGTCGCTCGTCAGGCACGACCGACCGCGCAGACGCTCAGCCGGACGCGACGAACCATGCAGACGGTCGGTCGGGCGCGGAGGAGCGTGCGGTGGTCGGTCAGGTGCGGCGGGTGGTGTGGACGCCGGCGCCTGGGCGCCAGACCCGGATGACCAGTTGGTCGTTCTCGACCGAGGTCAGCACGGCCTCGCGCAGGTCCAGCCGGAACGAGTGGAAGTCGCCGGGCGGCTCCTCCCCGGTGGCGAGGGCCTTCTTCTCCTCCGGGTCGGTGATCTCGACCGCGATGCCGGCGACCTTGGCGTCGCCGCCGTTCTCCGGGTCGGCGGGGTGCGCGTGGATCGCGCACCGCCCGTCCCGCCGCAGGTCGCGGGCCTTGACCGCGCCGAGCATCGAGCCGAACGACAGGTCCGCGCCCAGGAAGTCGACCTCCGAGCCGCTCACCCGCGGCGAGCCGTCCTTGCGGACGGTCGCGAGGACGTGGGTCTTCGCCGCCTCGAACCGCTCCCGAACCGTGGCGGCCAAATCCGCCGCCTCTTCCTCGAACTGCCTCCAAGTCGCCATCCGGCCACTGTCTCAGCCGCCGCCGACAATCCGCCGTCAGGCGCCGTCCCGCGGAGGCGCGCCCCAAGGGGCTTCGAGGGCCGAACGCAGCGACTCGACCGCGTCCGCGCCGATCCGTTCGGCGAGCGTCCGCTCGAGCCGTTCGAGGACGAGGAGGGCCCGCCGGTGGACGCGCTCCCCTTCGGGGGTGCGGCGGATCAGCCGCTGCCGTGCCGAGCCGGGATCCGGGGCCTGCTCCAGGAGTCCCGCGTCCACCAGGCCGTGCACCGCCTGGTGGACGGTCTGCCGGGTCACGCCCATCCGGCGGGCCAGCTCCGACACCGTGGTGCCCTCGTCGTCCAGCACGGCGAACAGGCCGAACTGGGTCGGGGACACCGGACGCTCCCCGGTCCCGCGCATGGCCGCGGTCAGCGCGTCGTCGAACCAGCGGCGGGCGTTCCCGAGCAGCCGCGGCAGGTCATGGCCGGTGGTCGTCATCGGTTGGACCCTACCGGGGAGCGACCGCCCGGCCCCGGCGATCCATGTCAGGCCGCCTGACGATAATGTCAGGTAACCTGACGAACATCGCATCTTCCGAGGACATGCCATGACCATCGAATACTCAACGCCGTACCGCCGCACCTCCCGCATACCGGCCGAACCGGGCACGCCCTACTTCATCGAGAAGGGCCTGGGCGACCGCGCGCACCTCTTCGGCGACCTCGTCACCGTCTACGCCGGCGGCGAGCAGACCGAGAACGCCTTCAACTTCTTCACCGTCGAAGGACCCGAGGGCGATCTGATCCCGGCCCACCGCCACGACGACACGCACGAGGTCTTCTACGTCACCGACGGGGCCGTCCGCGTGTTCGTCGAGGACGCCGGAGGCCGCCAGCAGGAGAGGCTGCTGACCTCGGGAGACTTCGGCTTCGTGCCCCGGGGCTGCGCGCACGCCTACCGCATCGAGCGCCACCACAGCCGGATCGTCGGCGTCGCCGCCGGACCGGGCGGCACCTTCGAACGGTTCTTCGAGAACCTCGGCACGCCCACCGACGAGCTCGGCCTTCCGCGGCGGCCCCACGTCCCGGCCCCGGAGAAGTTCGGCACCGTGCCGCGGCGCTTCGACGTGACGTTCCTGCCCGGCCACCGGTGGCGGACGCGATGAGCGCCCTCCGGGACCTCATCGTCGCCCCGCACCCGGACATCGCGCCCCTCCCGCCTCCCGCACCGCCGGGAGTGCGCGTCATGCGCGGCGTGCCGTACGCCGAGGTCGAGGGCGCCCGCCCGCTGGAACTCGACCTCTGGCTCCCCGACGCCGATGCCGCCGACGCACCGCTCGTGCTCTTCCTGCACGGCGGAGCCTGGCGGCGCGGCCGCCGCGACGACATGGGCATGCGCACCCGCCCCTGGTCGCCGGGCCCGTTCGCGCGGATCGCCGCCGCCGGCCTCGCGGTGGCCTGCGTCGACTACCGCCTCAGCGGCGAGGCGGTCTTCCCCGCCCAGATCGACGACGTCCGGGCCGCCCTGCGCTGGCTCGTCCTGCGCTCCGGCGAACTCGGCATCGACCCCCGGCGCGTCGTCGCGTGGGGCGAGTCGGCGGGCGGCCACCTGGCCTCCCTGCTGGCCCTCACCTCGGCCGCGCCCCGCCTCGCCGGCGCCGTCATCTGGTACGGGCCGAGCGACCTGGCCCTGTCGCCCGGTCCGCCGGAGTCGCTCCTGCTCGGCGCCGGTCCCGCCGCCGATCCGGCGAGGGCGCGCGACGCGTCCCCCGTCGCGCACGTCCGCCGCGACGCGCCGCCCTTCCTCCTCGTCCACGGCGAGGACGACAGCCTCGTCCCCTGCGCGCACTCCCAGGCGCTCGCGGCACGGCTGCGCGAGGCGGGCGCGCCGGCCGATCTGCGCCTCGTCCCGTCCGCCGACCACGGCTGGCACGGCATCCCCGACGACGAGGTCGAGGCCGTCTTCACCACCTCGCTCCGTTTCGCGCTGAACGCCGTGGAGAGCGGCACGAACACGCGCGACCCGGGACGATCCGGGCTGTAGCGTCCATGTCCGAAGCCGATCAACGAGCCGCGCCGCCGGCTCGCGACGTCCGCCGAGGAGACCGTTGACAGAGCAGACAGGCCAGGAACAGGCCGCCCCCGAGGTCCGAGAGCGCATCCAGGCCAGCTTCGACCGCCAGGGGCTGATGCGGCATCTCGGTGCCCGCCTGATCCGCATAGCGCCGGGAAGCGTGCACATCGCCCTGGCCGCGCGGCCGGAGGTGACCCAGCAGAACGGGTACTTCCACGCCGGCGCCACCAGTGCCATCGCCGACACCGCCGGGGGCTACGCCGCGTTCACGCTGTTCCCCGAGGGCACCTCCGTGCTGACCGTCGAGTACAAGATCAACCTGCTGGCGCCCGCCGAAGGCGACCGCATCGAGGCCGAGGGGACGGTCCTGCGGCCCGGGCGCACGCTGACGGTGTGCCGGCTGGAGGTGTTCGCGGTCCGCGGCGACCGGCGCAAGCTCGTGGCGGCCGGCCAGCAGACCCTGATCTGCGTGGAGGGACGCCCCGACCAGTGAAGCCCCGCCCACAGCGGACGACGCGCGAGACGACGCGGCGGACGACGCGCCGGATGGCGGCGCGCGTTCGCCGGGACGGGTTCTCCGCTCAGGTGTTGCGTCCGCCGTTGACGCCGATCGTCTGGCCGGTGATGTAGCCGGCCTCGTCCCTGACTAGGAACGCGCACGCGGCGGCGATGTCCTCGGGGCGCCCGGCGCGCCGCACCGGTGTCAGGGACGCGTGGTGGTCGACCCCCGGGCCGAGGAAACCGCGCTCCTCGTTGCGGCGGGTCATCGGCGTGTCGATGAAGCCCGGCGGGATCGTGTTCACCGTGATCCCCTCCGGGCCGAGTTCCAGCGCCAGCGCCTTGGTGAACCCGATGACCGCGGCCTTGGACGCGACGTAGTGCGTCATGAACGGCTGCCCGCCCTGGGCGCTCGAGGAGGAGATGTTCACGATCCGGCCCCAGCCGGCCTCGACCATGTCCGGCACGGCGGCCCGGCAGCAGTGGAACGTGCCCGTGAGATTGACGGCGAGGATGCGGTCCCATTCGCCGGCGGTGATGTTGACGAACCGGCGGAAGCCCTCCTTGCCCGCGGAGTTCACCAGGATCGCGATCGGCCCGAAACGGGAGCGGACCTCTCCCATGGCCCGGTCGATGCTCTCGCGGTCGCCCACGTCGACGGCGACCGGCATCGCCGCGCCGCCGTCCGCCTCGATCTTGCCGGACGCGGCCCTCGCGGCGGCGGCGTCGAGGTCGAGCACCGCGACCCGGGCGCCGTCGCGGGCCAGCCGTTCCGCGACGGCGAGGCCGATGCCCGACGCCCCGCCGGTCACCACCGCGACCCTGCCGTCCGGTGCCGCGCTCACCGGTCCCTCCCTCGTCCGGTCGCCGGTGCCCGGCGGAGACGGCCCGTCATTCGGCCTCGGCGTCGTTGCGGAACACCTTCCCGCCCTTCATCACGAACCGGACGTCCTCGATCACGCCGATGTCGGCGAGGGGGTCGCCGGGGACGGCGATGACGTCGGCGAGGAGGCCGCTCTCCAGCCGGCCGCGGTCGGTGACGTCGATGAGGTCGGCGGCGACCGTGGTCGCGGCGCGGAGCGCCTGGAGGGGCGTCATGCCGCGCTCGACCAGCGCGAGCAGCTCCTTGGCGTTCTTCCCGTGCGGGATGGCGGGGGCGTCGGTGCCGCACGCGACCTTGACGCCCTTGGCGATGGCCTTGCTGATCGTCGCCCTGGACCGCGGGAACACCTCGGCGGCCTTGGCCTGCAGTTCCGGAGCGGCCCTGGAGGTGTCCATCCCGTCGGCGAGGTAGGTGGTCGCCACCAGGAACGTGCCGCGCTCGATCATCAGGTCGAGCGTCTCGTCGCTCGCCAGCGACCCGTGCTCGATGCAGTCGATGCCCGCCTCGATCGCGTTGCGGATGGCCTCGTCGCCCATGCAGTGCGCGGCGACCTTCAGCCCGGCGCGGTGCGCCTCGTCGGCGATCGCCCGCAGCTCCTCGTTCGAGTACTGCTGCGCGCCGGCGGGACCCGTGTGCGACATGACCCCGTTGGACGCGCAGACCTTGATGACTCGCGCCCCGTGCTTGATCTGGTAGCGGACCGCCTTGCGGACCTCGGCGACGCCGTTGGCGATCCCCTCCTCCACGGTGAGCGGCATGATGTGCGGGGCGAACGCCTGGAACATCGTCGGATCGAGATGGCCGCCCGTCGGCGTGATGGCGTGGCCGGCGGGCACGACCCGCGGGCCGTCGATCCAGCCGAGGTCGACGGCCTTTTTCATCGCCACGTCGAGGAGGAGCCCGCCGGTCTGCACGAACAGGCCGAGGTTGCGCACCGTGGTGAACCCGGCCCGCAGTGTCCGGCGGGCGTTGGTGACGGCCCGCAGCGTGCGGACGGCGGGGTCGTCCTGCACGGGGTTCAGCGGGCTGCGGTGGTCGGGCCCGCCGAGCAGGAGGTTCACCTCCATGTCCATGAGGCCCGGCAGCAGCGTCACGTCACCGAGGTCGATCAGGACGGCGTCGTCGGGCACGGAGACCGGTGCCACCTCGGCGATGCGCTCGTCCACGACGAGCAGCGAGCCCGGTGCGACGATCTCGCCCTTGTCGATGTCGAGCAGCCGGGCGGCCCGCAGATGGATCGGCGGCTGCGGCCTTCTCTCACGCGGCATTCGCGCTCCTTCGGCGTCGTCGGATGCGGTGACGGGACCGGCGGGGCCGGTCAGACGGCGGGTTCGACGACGGCGTCGATGCTCGACGCGCCGCTGTCGGGGACCCTCGGCTGGCTCCACGCCTCGACGGGGAACGCGACGGTCACCAGCGCGCAGAACAGCCAGAGCAGGTGCTTGTCCTGGTCGGAGATGCCGTCGAGCTCGACCTGCTCGAGGTAGGGGGTGGCGCTCTCCAGGCGGGGGAACGCGGCGTCGTAGAAGGCCTGCAGTTCGTCCATGGTGCTGGCGATCCGCTTGGCGTAGCGCTCGCGTTCGGTCGGGAGCGCCCAGCCCGCGAACGGCTCCAGTTCGGCGAAGTCGGGGGGAAAGGTGCTGGCCATCGTGGGTGTCTCCTCAGGTCAGGACGTCGCCGAGGCGGCCGGCGCCTGGGACTGCTCTCGCTGGTGGTCGCGGACGTACTGGTTCGCGGTGTTGTGCAGGTGCCGCAGCAGCACTTCCTGGTCGTTGAGCGGGAACTCGGTCACGGTCCTGGACTCGAGCATCGTCTGGGTGGCCTCGAGGGTGTTGCCGTCCTGCAGGCCGTACTCCTTGAACGAGACGACGGCGAGTTCCTGCTGCAGGCGCTGGAACGCGTTCTTCGGCGGGACGAAATAGGCCGTGCCCTCGAAGATGTGCGTGTTGTAGGAGGTCGGCCAGTAGTGGTAGGTGAGGACCCAGTTCGGCCGCCAGATGAGCAGCATGAAATTCGGGAAGAAGACGAACGAGTCCATTCCCCAGTGGGGGTGCCGGGCCGGGTTCACGGCCGGCGGCCATTCGTCCAGGCCGATGTCGGGGGCGTCCCACGGGCCGAAGAGCCCGCTGCGCAGCGCCCGCTCGATCGGCTTCACCATCTTCTGGTCGTGCGGGGGAGCGATCCCGCCCCAGGACGACACCATTCCGTGCGGGCCGTCGATGTCGTACGCGATGGCCTCGTAACCGTACTTCTTGATCTTCTGGGCCTCTTCGGGCATGTACTGGCCCGCGTGCAGGATCGGCGCGTGGTAGAACTCGGCGAACGCGTCGATGAACAGCTTCCAGTTGCTGCCGATCTCGGCCCGGTACTTGTGGACCTGGGTCAGCTTGTCGAAGGGGTAGCCCTCGATGCCCTTTCCGTACTTGCCCAGGTATTCGCGCAGCGGGGTCCTGTTCTCGCTGTCGAGGTTCACGAAGATGAACCCCTCCCAGACCTCCGCCTGGACGCCGACCAGCCCGTAGTCCGACTTGTCGAGGTCGAAGAACTCGCCCTCCTGCTGGACGAAGGTCAGCTTGCCTTCGAGGTCGTAGCGCCAGGCGTGGTATTTGCACGTGAACTGGCGGCAGATGCCGCTGGTCTCCTCGCGCGGGTAGTCGTTCCACACGAGCTTGTTGCCGCGGTGCCGGCACACGTTGTGGAAGGCGCGGACCTCGCCGTCCATGCCGCGGACGACGACGATCGAGGTGCGGGCGGCGTCCAGTTCCTTGGTGAAGTAGCTGCCCTTCCTCGGCAGCTGCTCGACCCGGCCGACGTTCAGCCACGTGCGCCGGAAGATGGCGTCGCGTTCCAGCTCGTAGTGCTCGGGCGTGATCGAGTCCGCGTAGGAGAGCGGGGCTTTGTCGATCTTGTGGTGCTCGGTCCAGCTGCCCTCGGCGGGCTTAGGGAAGTGCGCCATGTGGTCTGCCTCTCCGGTCGGTCGTCGCGGCGATGGTAGCAAGGATCTCCAAAAATGAGAAGCTCATTCTCGCTCGTGGAGGGGCCCCTGCCCGGCGGGCGCGGGTCATTTGATCGCGACGGGATTGAGCGGGGAGCCGACCCCGCCCGGGATGTTCAGCGGCGACGCGACAAACATGCACTCGTGGACGCCGTCGGCCGCGCAGTCCTCGGCGAGCGCCTCGAAGTCGAAGAGCTCGCCCAGGAGCAGGCCCATGTCGCGGATCGCGAGCATGTGGAAGGGGATCATCGGGCCGCCGGCGTTCGCGCCGAGCACCTCGACGGCGAAGTTGTCGGCGCAGACGGCCGCGATCTCGTGGTCGCGGATCCAGCGGGCGCACTCCCAGGTGAGGCCGGGGGAGCGGCCCAGGCCGACGTCGGCTCCGCGCCGATGGCGGGGATAGGTGCCGGTGCGCAGCAGGAGCACGTCCCCCGGGCGGGGGCGCAGCCCGGCCGCGTCGAACGCGGCGTCGAGGTCGGCGGGCCCGATCTCCGTCCCGGGCTCGAGGTGGTCGACGCCGAGCCGGCGGGGCATGTCGAGCAGCACGCCGCGCGACACCACGCCGGCGGCGAGGTTCTGGATCGAGCAGCGCTCGGCGCCCCACGCGGTGACCGCGGTGTCGTGGTGGTAGCCGTTGTAGAGAAGGTCGTCGTACCAGACATGGCTGAGCGCGTCGACGTGCGTCGACGAGTGCGTCCCGAGGATGACCATGTCCTCGGACGAGCGGACGTCCGAGAGTTCGCCGCGGGGGTCGTCGCCGCGGTAGCGGGTCATCGTGTGGATCGGGTTGAAGCGGCCGCTGCCAGGGGCGGAGTAGGGCCCGGTCCCGTCGGCGGGGACGGAGAGCCCGAAGGTGACGCCCCGCCGCACGGTCGCGGCCGCCGCGCTCACGCGGTCGGGGGTGATCAGGTTGAGGGTCCCGCGCTGGTCGTCGTCCCCCCAGCGTCCCCAGTTGCTCAGCTCGCGCCCGAGTGCCCGGACGCCCTCCATGTCGATCGATGGCATCGCACGGGCCTCCACAGAGCGAGAATTGAATTCTCAATATTTGAGTATGATGCTTCCGCTGCTGGCACGGCGTCAACCGGCAGGCGGACGCGCGCCTCCGGCCGCACCCTGGGGGGCAAGACTGGTTTTGACGTCGAAGTCGAGTTACGATCCCGTCTGCGGCGGCCCGCGTCCCGGACGCCCCTCACCCGAACCCCGCTCCCTGAATCCCGGCTAGGAGGTCGAAGCGTGGACGGTTCGCGCATCGCCGACATCATCGAGATCGAGCAGATGCTCGCGCGCTACGCGGTCGGCATGACGAAGGACGACGTGGAGGCGGTCGTGGCGGTGTTCGCGCCGGACGGCTCCTACAGCGCCTTCGGGGAGAGGTACGGTGTCGCCGACTTTCCCGAGCTGGTCGCGGCCGCGCCCAAGGGCGTGTTCTCGGTGAGCACCCCGGCCATCACGTTCGACGGGGAGGACGCCGCCCGGGGCGAGCAGCCGCTGTGCTTCGTCGCCCAGACCGACCACTCGATGCGCATCGGCTACTACACCGACACCTACACCCGCACCCCGCACGGGTGGCGGCTGCAGACCAGGGCGATGACGTTCCTGCGGCGCAGCGGGGCGCGCGACTCCGGGCGCGCGCACGATCCGCGGCGTCCCGCGCCCCGGCGGACGTCCGCGAGCTGACCGCGCGATCGATGGATCTTCAGGAGTTCCGCACCGGGCTGGACGCGTGGCTGGACGAGCACGAGCCGGAGCTGGCCGCCGGCTTCGGGCCGGAGGTGTCGTTCGACGCGGAGATGGCGCACCTTTCCAAGGTGAAGCGGATGACGTTCGACGCGGGCTGGATGCGGTGGGGCTGGCCCGAGCGGGTCGGCGGGCTCGGCGGGTCGACGCTGATGCGCGCCTACCTCGGCGAGGCCCTCGCGGCCCGGGACATGATCGAGCCGGGCATCTACTCGATGACCGAGGTGCTGGCCCCGACGATGATCGGGTTCGCCCGCCCGGAGCTGGCCGCGGAGATGGTGCCGCGGCTGCTGCGCGGGGACGAGACCTGGTGCCAGGGGTTCTCCGAGCCGAGCACCGGCAGCAACCTCGGCTCGCTGGCGTGCCGGGCCCGCCGCGACGGCGACGCCTGGCGCGTCTCCGGTCAGAAGGTGTGGACGAGCCTCGCCCAGTACGCGCAGCGCTGCGTCCTGCTGACCCGGACGGGCCCGCCCGAGTCGGGCAGCCGGGGCATCACGGCGCTGTTCGTCGACATGGACTCGCCCGGGATCACGGTCCGGCCGATCCGCGCGATGCACGGCCGCGACGAGTTCTGCGAGGTGTTCTTCGACGACGTGCGCGTCCCGGACGACCGGAGGCTCGGGGAGGTCGACGGCGGCTGGGCCATCGCGATGGACCTGCTGCCCTACGAGCGGAGCACCTCGCTGTGGCACCGCAGCGCCTACCTGCGGCAGCGGCTCGGGCAGCTGCTGGCGTCCGCGCCGGACGGCGCGCTCGACCCCGCCGACCTCGGCGAGGTCGTGCAGATGGCGTTCGCGTTCCACGCGCGTTCGCGCGGGACGCAGCACCGGATGGCGCGCGGGGAACGGCTCGGGCCGGAGACCTCGATCGACAAGGTGCTGCTCGCGACCACCGAGCAGGCGGTGTTCGACCTGGTCGCCGGCGCGGTGCCGGCGGACATCGCGCTCGGCGACGACGCCGACGGCGACCGCTGGCGCACCGGGTTCCTGTACTCGCGGGCGGCGACGATCTACGGCGGCAGCGCCGAGATCCAGCGCGACATCATCGCGCGCCGCCTGCTCGACCTGGGGGACGGCCGATGATGGACGCCGAGACCGCCGAACTGCTGGCGCAGAGCCTGGAGCGGGCCTTCCGGAACCCGGCCGCCAAGTCGGTCGAGGCGGCGCTGGACGAGGTCGGCTGGCGCGAGGCCCTGGAAGAGGAGGGCGCCGCCGTCGTTCCGCTGCTGTTCGCCCGCCAGGGTGAGGCGAACGCGGCCTCAGGTGCGCTGGACGATGTGCTGACGTCCGCGCTGGGGCTGCCGGCCGGGCCGGGCACCGCGTTCGTCCTGCCGGAGTTCGCAGGCTACGCGCCGCCCGGTTCCCTCCATGACGGCGACCTCGCGGTGCGCGGCCTCGGCAGCGCGCGGATGGCCGCCGCGGACCGCGCCGTGGTCCTCGCGACGCGTCCGGACGGCGCCCTGAGCGCGGTCGTCGTCGACACCGGCGAGGTCGAGATGCGGCCCATCGGCGGCGTCGACCCGCGCCTGGGGCTGTCCGCGGTCGGCGGGCGGCACGTCTCCGCCACCGGCGGAACCCCCGTCACGCCGGCGGTCTGGGACGCCGCGCTGGCGACCGGCAGGCTGGCGCTCGCGCACGAGCTGATCGGCGCGAGCCGGACGATGCTGCGCCTGGCCCGCGAGCACGCGCTGACTCGCATCCAGTTCGGCAAGCCGATCGGAGCGTTCCAGGCCGTCCGGCACCGGCTGGCCGAGTGCCTGGTCGCGATCGAGAGCGCCCAGGCCGCCGCCGGCGCCGCGATCGGAGCGGACGGCGAGGTCTCGCCGCTGCTCGCCGGGATGGCCAAGGCCGTCGCCGGACGCAACGCGCGCACCGTGGCCCGCCACTGCCAGCAGGTCCTGGCGGGCGTCGGCTTCACCGACGAGCACGACTTCCACCGCTACTTCCGGCGAGTCCTGACCCTCGACGGCCTGCTCGGCGACGCGCGGACGCTGACCCGAGCGCTCGGAGAAGAGCTGCTCCGCGAGCGCCGCCTGCCCGCCGCACCACCCCTGTAAAACGCACCACGCCGCAAGACGCGCCGCCGGTGGCGCCGAGGCCCGGGGGGCCCCGCCGCCCCCGCGCGGGCCGGGGACGGGTTTTGTTTTGGTATGTGGGCGGGGAGGGGGGGCGCCCGCCCCCGCGCCCCGCA
>NZ_JBEZJL010000130.1:0-18560 GCF_040651755.1 Actinomadura sp. NPDC048394
AACTCCTCCGAGTAGTTCTCCTTCGCCATCCAGACCCTCCAGCCCGGACACCATGATCCAGGACTCAGGGTGACCACGATTCAGGGGGAAGGCCCAGGTAGAAGGCGCGTTTGAGTTGCCGGTTGCCGCGCCGGGGTGGGCTTTCGCCTCGGACGGAGGGACCCGAGGTTCGGGTGGCGGGGGCCAGGCCGGCGTAGGCGGCCAGGTGCCCGGCGCTGCGGAAGCGGCTGCAGTCTCCGACGTCGATCAGGATGCGGGCGGCCGTCCTGAGCCCGATGCCGGGCATCGAGGTCAGGACCTGGGTAAGAGGATGGGCATCCAGGAGTTCTGCGATCCGTCCTGCCAGGACTGCGCGTTGGTCGGCCACGGAGTTCAGCGACCGCGCCAGGCTCGGGATGATCAGTGCGGCCGCGTCCGTGCCGGGCACCGTGACGGTCTGCTCCTGCAGGGCGGTCAGGATGTCGTCGGTCAGGCGTTCGGCCATCCGTGGTGCCTGGGATCGCAGCACGCGCACCAGTCGGTCTCGTCCGGCCTCTCTGAGCTCCGCCGGAGAGCCGAAGCGTTCCAGCAGGACGCGCGCGGCGGGGCGGTCCAGCCGCGGCCCCAGCACCCGCTCCAGGGCAGGGTGGATCTGGGTGAGCAATCCACGCAGGCGATTGACCAGTCGAGTCGATTCCTGGGCCAGGTCATCGTCGAAGCCGACGAGCATTTGCAACTCGGCAACGGCTTCGACGTCGGGCGCCAGCCGGCGAAGGGTGTGCGGCATGGTGCGGGCGGCGTCGGCGATGATGAACGCGTCTCGGGCGTCGGTCTTGGCCTCGCCGGGATACAGGTCGGCGATCCTCCGCATCGCCAATCCAGGCAGGTAGGCGACCTGGCATCCCATGTCGCGGGCCACCGCCAGTGGCAACGCGCCGATGGATGCAGGCTGGTCGACCACCACCAGCACCGTGCCCCATCGAGTTCGGAGACGCTCCAACAGCTCTCGCAGCTTGGGCTCGTTGTTAGGAAGCCGCTGATCGAACACCTTCTTGCCCGCCGGAGTCAGTCCGGTCGCGTGGTGTTCGCCTTTGCCGACGTCCAGGCCACAAAAGACGCCGATGTTGCGGGGGTCGGTCACGTGTCGCCTTCCGTTCGAAGCATCTCCTTCCCGGCCCCACCTGCGGCATCAGCGTGCCGGCACCCACGTTACAAAGAGCCTGCCAGCCCGAGGGCTGCGCGGTCATGCCCCTCATCAGCGGTCTGCCGATGCCTCCGAATCTGGTGACATCACCTTTTCGATCATGGACCGACTGGGGGCACGCAGTCATGCCAGACCCAGAGACCGGGGACCCGTTTCCGGATCAGCAAGAAGGTAACGGGGGCACGCTGACCGGCCCCAATCCGGTCGACCGGGGCAAGAAGAGCAGCAAACTCCACGTGCTGTCCGACGCCGCCGGGTTGCCGTTGGTGGTCGCGGTGTCGGCCGTCAACGTCCACGACAGCCAAGCGCTCAAACCGCTGCTGATGTCGTTGCCGGCGATCCGATCGCGCCGTGGGCCACGTCGGCGACGGCCGGTGAAGATGCGCGCCGACAAGGCGTACCACTCTGCCGAGCATCGATCCTGGCTGCGGCGACGCGGCATCGTGCCGCGCATCGCCCGTCCCGGCATCGAGTCCGGTGAACGCCTGGGCCGACACCGCTGGGCGATCGAACGGACACTGGCCTGGCTGCTCGGCTATCGGCGCCTGACCATCCGCTACGAACGCCACGGCCACTTCTTCAACGCCTTCCTCGTCCTGGCCGCCGCCATCACCTGCTACAAGAGGCTCACCAAACAACCCACATGAGACACCCTCTAAATGGATGGTGGACGGCCAAGGGGTTCGGCTCGATGATCGGAACCCGCAGATTCTTGAGGGTACGGTGCAGACCTCCCCGGGACCCATGTCGAGTTCATTGGGAGTTACGCCGGGAACAAAAGCCGGCATTCATTCATTTCTTCTGCATCTGCGCTTGCCGGAAGGAGCACAAGGGATCTGGCTTGGTCGCCAGGTTGACTTCCCCCACGAGCGGGAGCTTCTCCTCCCTCGGGGTACAAGGTATCGCATTATAAAAGTCGTCCGGGCGCTGGAAAGAGAGGCCTCTGCTCCCCCCAGGGTTCGAAGGGCCCATCTATGACATCTGGGCCGAGGTCATTCCACCGGAAAGACCCGGCCATCATTTGGAAACCGGAGGAAGAGCGGCCGGATGATCACATCGAGCGTCGCGACTGACGCATCAGGGCGCGGTGTGTTGCAGAGTCCTCAGGGGCGGTCATCACGACCAGTTCCAGGCGGTCTGGTCCTGGCTGGAGGTAATTGGCGTACTCGAGGGTGAGCGGCCCCGCTTCCGGATGCATGAGCTTCTTGCGGCCGGTGTTCGGCCCCCGCACGTCGTGGCGTTCCCAGTTGTCGGCGAATGCTGGGCTCTGGGCGGCGAGGGCGTTGACCAGTTCGCTGCCGCGTCCGTTATGACCGTCTGCCGCGAGGGTGTCGCGGAGGCGGTGGGCGTTCCCCGCTGCGACCGCCTCCCAGTCCACGAAAAGGTCTTGGGCGCGAGGGTCGCAGAACGTGAACCAGGCCAGATTGCGCCGTCCGGCAGGCAGTTCTGAGAAGTCGGTGAGGAGCCACGCGGCCGCGTCGTTCCATGCCAGGACGTCCCGCAGCGGACTGACGACGTACGCCGGCCACGGCTGGACGGACCGCAGCAGCAGCCGCGTCGTCTCCGGAACGGCCAGCATACCAGAGGACGGTGCCGAGGGGGACGGACGCTCAGCGAGGCGCCGAAGGTGACGGTGTTCGTCCCGGTCGAGGCGGAGAGCGGCGGCCAGGGCATCCACGACCTCGGGCGAAGGGCGGCGCTGCCGGCCCTGTTCAAGGCGGGTGTAGTACTCGGGACTGATACCTGCGAGCGTCGCCACCTCGGACCGGCGAAGGCCCGGGAGCCGCCGGACGCCGGTGGGGCTGAGTCCGGCGCCTTCCGGAGACAACCGTGCGCGCCGCGTCCGAAGGAAGTGCGCCAGCTCCGGCAAGCCACGTGCGGTCATGAGGACCAGTATCGATGCTCGCCGTTGGGAGCGCCCCATTGGAGGGTGGCCCTGCGAGGGCCTCCCCTCAGCGGTGTCTGGTTACCTGGACGCGTCGGCAGAAGGCTGGCGTCATGATCACAAAAACCCCCGCCCCACCAGCCAACGCACTTCCTCTCCCGTTGGCGGCTCTCAGTCTTGCGGCCGGGTTGGACGCCGGAGGCGTGGCCGTCATCAACAGCGCCCTACCCGCGATCGGTCGGCAGTTCTCCGTCTCCGCGCAGAGCCTGTCCTGGGCCGTCACTGGGTACGCTCTCGCGTTCGCCGGACTGCTCCTCGGTGGTGGCGCGCTGGCGGATCGATTCCCGCGTCGCCGGGTTCTGGTCTTCGGGCTCCTGGTGCTGGCGGCGGGAGCGGTGGTGTCCCTGACGGCCCCGGCGTTCTGGATGGTCGCGGCGGGACGTGTCGTGCAGGGAGCGGGTGCCGCAGTCACGCTGCCCGCCGCCACAGCGTTGGTCACCGACGTGTATCCGGCGGGTACCGCGCGGACGTGGGCGCTTGGGATCTTTTCCTCGGCGCAAGCCGCCGCCTATGGGTTGGGACTTGTGCTCGGCGGAGTCCTGACGAGCACAGGCGGATGGCGCTGGGTATTCGGCGTGCAGGCGTCCATCGCGTTCGCCGCCGTTGGAGCCGCCCAGCTGGTGCCATCCGCCCGCGTCGAACGGCCCGGACGTGTGGATGTACTCGGGGCGGGTTTTCTCACCGCGTCGATCGCGCTGCTGGTCCTTGGTGGAGATCTGGCTACGCAGGCCTCGGCTACGGCGGTGCCCGTGCTGGCGGTGGCGGTCAGCTTCGCGGCACTGTGGTGGTGGAGGGGCCGTGATGGGCGACCCGTCCTGCTCGACCGGGCATTGCTGCGGCTCGGTTCAGTCCGGCTGGCGGCCGGTGGTGCGGTCGCGTTCTATTTCTGTGTCACGGGGTCGCTGTTCTTCGTCCCGCTCTACCTGCAGAACGTCCGTGGCATGACGGCGGCCGCCTCGGGCCTGGGCATACTGCCGGTCAGCATCACGGTCGCGGGCACGGCGGCGCTCGTGGGACGGCTGATTCCCCGCTTCGGGTTGCGAACGATTCTCACCACCGGCCTGCTCCTCACCGGCGGCGGTGTCGGCCTTTGGTGCCTCACCGGCGAGCACAGCCGGTACTGGTGGCCGATCCTCGCAGGGCTGGTCATCACCGGTATCGGCCAGGGCATGGCGTTCCCCGCTCTTATGGCCACCGGCTTGCGGGACGTCCCGGAGTCCGCGCGCGCCACGGCCTCAGCGGTGACATCCACCGCCCTCCAGATCGGCAGCGGCATCGGGCCGGCGGTGCTGGTCGCGATCGGCGGAGGGAACACCGCGTTGTCTCTGGGGGGCTACCATGCGGCCTTCGCCGCTGCCGCCGCCGTGGTCGTGATCTCCGCCGCGATCGCAGCCGCCCGCGCCTGATCGTCATCGCGGTCATCACATACGTGTCACGCCGCATCGGCTCGGCGCCTACCGGGCTGGCGAATGTCGGGGCAGGGTGTTCGGCCGGTGCGGTCGTGGTCTCGGCGGTCACCGCGCGGTGCGAGGACCCACGCTCGTACCCCGGAAGGATAGCTGCGGCTACCCGGTAGCCGGCCTTGCTGACCGGCGTCCGTACGGCGCCAGGTTCCTCCAGAGCCTTTCGCCGGCGGCTGCGGCCAGCGCGCACATCTCATGTGGTTGGTCGGTGGTGACAGATCAGGGTAGCGGCGCTGGAATAGCCACCGGACGCTGAGGGCGTGCAAGCACGTCGCCTGGCAACCCTATGTCCGTCGGCGGGGCCTTTCCTCTGTTGTCAGGAAGGCGGATCCCTGGGGGCCACGCGCTCTAGCTTGGTCCAGCCGGTCCAGCCTCGCTTCTTGAGCAGCTTGATCAGTTGACGGCCCGGCGGCACGGTGTCGAACGCCAGTGTGTCCATCAGCTTGACCAGCGGTGGCTCGATGTCGGCGTCGTCGACGTAGTCCTCGCCCTGTTCCTCGGCCATCCGTGTGATGTAGGCGGCTAGTTCGTCGGCCAGCTCGACCAGCCGTGGATCGTCGGGCGGCTGGTCAAGAGCCTGGCCAATGGTCCGGTAGAAGTCGATGAGCTGCGGGTCGGCGATCTGCTCGCGTTTGCGGGCTATCCACTCGGTGACTCGCTCGGGCGAGTGCGCGGCCAACAGGATCCAGCCGTCGCGTTCGGCATGAACCATCCGCTCATCGACGCCGAGTGCCCGCAATCGGTCGAGATATTCGACCACCTCCGGTGGCAGCGCCAGCTGGTCCCCGGCGGCGAGCCGGGCGATCTGCTTCCGGTGACACTGACGCTGCCGGATCTCGGCTCGCAGCCGCTCATCGATGTCCGCGACCGCCGCGGCGAACTCCTCCTCGTCGGCCTGCAGCAGCTCCCGCACCCGCGCCAGCGGCACGCCGGCTTGGGCGAGTGTCCGGATCTTGATCAGTTCGATCGCGGCGCCGGCGTCGTATCTACGGTAGCCGGAGTGATCCCGTTCGGGCTCAGGCAGCAGTCCCTTGGCGTGATAGTGCCGCACCGCGCGCACGGTGACTCCGGCGTACGACGCCAGCTCGCCGATGGTCAGCATCGGACCAGTATCCTACGGGGTGTTCCAGGACCCGGCCCGTTCGGCTGGGCCGGATGTGTTCCGGATGATCTCTCCGATTTGTGGCGCGTGGGTGAAGGCCAGTGTGTGGTCGGCGTCGAGCCAGGTTGTGGCGATGTGCGGCTGCTCGCGGACAAGGCGCTCGACGCCGGCACGCCAGTTGCGATTGAACCGCGGCGCGTGCCCTTCGCCGCTGTCGCCGGCCATCGAAGTCGACATGATCATGCTGATGGGTCGGTCGATCTTCCGGTACCGGTCGAGGATCCCGGACCGGACGGCATCGATCTCGAGATTCAGGTCGAGAATCTCCTGGGCGGTGAGTAGCACCTGACGTGCGGTGCCCCGCGCAGCCTCCTGCTGCGTCACCATCTCCTCCCACATCGCGCGAAACTCCGGCAGGAGGGCTTCGGTGATGAACGGTTCGGGCACCGGGTTCGCCCCGTCGATGAGAACAAGCCGGGCCACGGCGCCAGGATGCTCGCAGGCATAGTGCACGGCCAGGTCCGCGCCCAGCGAGTAGCCCACGAGCACGGGCGCCGTGTCGAGGTCGAGTCGTCCCATCACGGCGGTCAGATCGCTGAGGAACGCTTCGAAGGAGTACCGGTCGGCGGCCGAGGCGAGACCGTGACCCCGCAGGTCGAAGGTCACCACGTCATGGTCACGCCGCAACGACCCGGCCAGTTCGTGCAGGTCGGACTGGGTCGAGTTCAGCCCAGGGCACAGGACCAGCGGACGTCCCCGCCCGCCGCGGGACACCGGGATCGTGACACCGTCATGAAAGATCTTGAAGTGCTGCATCGCGGTCATGCCGACCATGGTGAGAGATTGCCCCTGCGTCAGGGTCAATAGCAACGCGACACGGCCACGACCGGCAACCCGTGCCGAACGATCCGTCCCGGCCCAAGCGTCAGGCGGAGGCCGCAGCCGGCCCAGACCACAGGGCCAGCTCGTCCAGGTCGGCCGGACCTGCGAGGCCCAGATGGGTCCGTCGAGCAGAGCGGTCCGGGTCGGTGGAGTAGTTCCGCTGGCCGGTGTCGAGGCGCAGCTGCGCGTGCTGAACCATCTCGGCGCCTTGTCTCAGATCAGCGACCGGCGCAGATGCTCGGGCCAGGCGGTGAACGAGGCCGCGATGGTATCGCGCACCGCCTCGACACCGTGCCCTGCCGGCGCCAGGCCGTTCTTGGCCCGAGGGCCGCCGTGGCCGAGGAGTGTCGAATGAACGGCGGATCCGATGATCACCGGCGGACGCCCTTGCCAAGACGGACGTGGGTTTGCACCAGTACATATCCCGATCACGGCGGTACCCGCGCTGTGTATCGAAGCGGTGGACGTCGGCCGCCGGTTGCTATGGCTGCACATCGTTCGGTGAACGCACAACGACGCCGCGGCCAGCGATCCGGCCGGTGAACCCGGCGTCGATGGTGGGCTGGTGATCTTCGTTGAGCATTCCGGACGGGGTTGACCGCCTTGAGGTCGCGGAAGCCGAGCGTGGTGGTGATACTTCCTGTGTCAAGCTCAGGCAGCGTAGGTGCACTGGGAGCTGCCGCGGCTCCGTGTTTGGCGGGGGTGTACGGGGTGCCGTCGAGCCGGCATCGCCAGATCACGCAGATCCATGCGGGCAAGGATTCGAATGGCGTGCGCGTGGTCTTCGCCGCCGGCTCGTGCATCGGCATGGACCTTGGCGGCCGAGGGGCTGGAGCGGCAGCGCGGCAAAGACGGTGCCGACCGAGGTCGGGCCGGTGCGGATCGAGGTGCCGCGGGACCGGGCAGGGGTGTTCGAGCCGCAGATCGTGCCCCGCCGGGTCGAGGGGTTCGACGAGGCGATCGTCTCGCTGTATGCCAAGAGCCTGACCACCGGCGAGATCCGCGCCCATCCGGCCGAGATGTACCAGGTCGAGGTCTCGCGTGACCTGGTCTCGCGGGTCACCGACGAGGCGGTCGAGGAGACGGAAGCCTGGCGGGCCCGGCCGCTCGACAGCGTCTACCCCGTCGTGCTGATCGACGCGCTGTATGTCAAGATCGGCAAAGGCCAGGTGGCCAACCGTCCGACCTACGTGGCGGTGGGCATCAACGGCCACGTCGAACGCGACGTGCTTGGGCTGTCGGGCGGGACCGGCGGTGAGGGCGCTAAGCACTGGAGCACCGTGCTCGGCCGAACTCCGCAATCGCGGCGTCCAAGACGGGTGCATTGCCTGCTGCGACTGTGAAGATCATGGAGCGCCGGGCCTGTCATGTTCGGGCTATTGCCGCTGGTGAGGTGCGGCTCCGGTGCGGGCTGCGCGGGTCGCCGACGATGCGCGGCCGGCCGCACGGATCCGCGGCGTGCATGCCGCTTCGGGTGGCGTCTACGGCTCGCCGCGGGTCCATGCCGAACTGCGGGAGGCGGGCACGGTGGTCAATCGCGAGCGGGTCGAGCAGGTGATGCGCGAACACGGCATCGTCGGCCGTCACCAACGACGCCGCTACCGCGCCACGGTACCCGCTCCGGCTGCCGCGGCGGTGCCGGGCCTGCTGCGTCGCGGCTTCAGCGCCGGCCGGGCCGATGAGCGCTGGTACGGGATGTGACCTATCTGCCGGTCGCCGGGCGGCGGATGGTCCTGGCCACCGTGATCGACATCGGCACCCGCCGGCTGGTGGGCAGCTCGATGGCCGAGCATATGCGCGCCGAACTGGTCGTCGATGCCCTGAACGCGGCGGTGCAGACCTGCGGCGGCGAGGTCCCGGGCGTGATCTTCAACTCCGATCACGGCGGGCAGTAGGCATCAACTGCGTTCGCCGACGCGTGCGCGGCGGCCGGGGTACGCCAGTCGATGGGCGCGGTCGGCTCCAGTGCTGACAACGCCTTGGCCGAGGTGTTCTTCGGCCAGTCTCGAGCGCAAGAATACGAGAACCGATCAACTACGCTGACCGCCGCGCAAAGCAACCGGTCTCCACGATCAGGGTGGAAGTCCCGCCTCACCGATCCTCCAAACACCGGTAAGGCACACTCCCACCCCCAACAGGCCCGTCCGTCCCCGCCCGGCGCCGGGCCGGTCATCACCTTGCACGGGAGCCGCCGATGCCGACCCGGCGCCGGGGCACACCAACCCACCGACGGGGCATGGCCGACGGGCACAGGCCCGAATCAGGCCTCGGCCATGCCGCCTGATCAGTCCCGACCACCCCAACACCGCTGCCGGACGGTCGTTGCCCCCTTCCGGGCTACATCTGTTGATGTATGTCTCCGCGTCGATACATCAGACCAGCCGGTCGGCGACGCGAGCCGCGGCCCGGCCGTCGTCGAAGGCGCAGAACCGCTCGACGAAGGCGTCGTAAGAGGCCTTGTAATCGGCGGAGATCGTGTCGATGTCGCGGATCGCCGCGATGACCTCGTCCGACGTCGAGAGCAGCGGGCCCGGCGCCTCGGCTTCCAGGTCGAAGTAGAACCCGCGCAGCTGATCGCGGTATTCGGCGAGGTCGTAGGTGAAGTAGACGATGGGCCGTCGTGTGCAGGCGAAGTCGAACATGGCTGAGGAGTAGTCGGTCACCAGGATGTCACTGATCAGGTAAAGATCGGTGATCTCCGGGTAGCTCGTGACGTTCATCGCGAAGTCGCCCAAGGCAGGCCCGTGGACGTCGTCGGCCATGAGGTGGTGCCCGCGGATCAGCAGGACATGGTCGTCACCCAACTGCTCCCGTGCCCGCGCCACGTCGAGGCGCATGTTGAACCGATACCGGCCGCCACCGTGGAATTGGTCGTCACGCCAGGTCGGGGCGTACAACACCACCCGCTTGTCGGCCGCGATTCCGAGATGTTCGCGTATTCGCGAAATGCGCTCTGCGGTGTCGGGTGCGAAAAGCAGGTCGTTGCGTGGGTAGCCGCTCGTCAACACCTCACCGTCATAGCGGAACGCACGCGCCAGGACCTCGGTGCTGAACGGGTTGGGCGACAGCAGCAGGTCCCATTTGGCCACGTCCGCGGCGAGGTGGTCCAGGTAGGCGTCGCCGCTGGCGAACCGCACCTGTTCTATGTCGAAGCCGATGCGTTTCAGCGGAGTGCCGTGCCAGGTCTGCACATAGCTCTGGCCCTCGCGCTTGACGTAGTCCTTCGGCATGTCGTCGTTGGACACAACATACCTGGCCTGCGCGAGTGCGGCGTAGTAGGCGAGGCTGTTCTGCCGTACGACGATCGCGCCGTCGGGGGCGGGCGTGGCCACGTCGCGCACGACCCAGATGTGGTCGCGCTGATCGCCGCGTCGTCGCAGTTCGTCTGCTATGGCGCGAGGGCTGTCCGAGCAGGACTTGCCCTTCCAGCTCACGAAGAGGACCGCGTCGCGCAGCGGTTCGCGCATCATTCGAGGGTAGGTCACCTCTCGCAGTACACGCTGGTTGAAACGGCCCCGCTCGGCGGGTTCCACGTCGTGCTCGACCACGACGATGGGATTGTCGTAGTCGGCGCACATAAAGCGATAGCGTTTGGGGCCGTACGTGACCGGCTCCTCCCGCAGTGCGGCGAGACTTGCGTGGTCGTACGTCACTGGGACCGTCTCGGCGGCACCTGGCCGGCGCACAGCGATTCGCCATTCGCCGTCGCGGATCGGCGTGATGGCGCCGTACGATTCGATCGCCGTGACGGCGATCTCGATCGTGAAGCGGTCCCCATCTCGCTCGAAGCCGAACACGTGCCGGTCCGTCGAACCATGGCGAAGCAACACCGTCTCGATGGTTTCACGGGCCGGGTCGATGATGGTGCCTCGCAGGATGAGCCGGCCGTCGGCGGTCCACTCGTGTTCGTCGATGACCGGCCGGAATGCCCGCTCGGTGAGGAGCGCGTTGCCGTAGCGCGTGGCCAGCACGGCGAACTCGCGCCCACCATGTGCGTATCGGCTCTCGATAAGCCCGTCGATGATGGCGAGGCGCACCGGCTCGTCGGCTCCGACCAGCACGAACAGCTCCCAGTGAATGCCCTCTCCGGTTCGCTCGGTACCGGCCAGCCGCTCTGCGAGTTCCACCTCCGCGGTCAGCCGGGAAAGATCGACTCGCCCGCGAAACTCGTGGTCCGTGAGTCTCTCGATGGGGAACTCCAGCGTGGCCGTGCCGCGCACGCGTCGAAGAAGGAGTTGGAGGCTTTCGCTACGAGCTGCGGCCGAGCCGATCAGCCGTCCGGTGACCTCAAGCTCGTCACCGTCCATGCGGTGACCGGTGAGAGCCGCGTCCAGGCGTACAACGTCGATCACAAGCTTGCGGCCGCTCCATCGGGCGCGTACGCGGGTCGTCGGGTCGCCAAGGCGGTGTTCGGGGCGCTGGGGCCGGCCCTGGACAGGCGTGTGCAGCCACATCGGACGCCACATCCCGCGGCCCCGGACGAGGACAATGCACCTCCACTCGCCGTGCCGCCACCGGCCGAACGCCCGGAGGCGCCATGGATCGATCGTGCACTCGAAACCGCCCCAGTCGTAGCAGTAGCGCTCCTGGCCGGATCGTACGGTGGCTTCGGGATCGAACACCGATTTCATCTGAACCAGTACCGGCAGGCTCAGCCGCCGTTGTGGCATGAGCACGAGCAGTTTGCTCGTGTGCCGCCGCTTGGTGATGCTGCGAAACTTGACGTAGCTGCGGCCGGTGACGCGCAGTTTTCCCTGGTGCCACTCGACCGAGTCGACCCGGGTGACGGGAAGCGTCTCCCGGAACGACAGCCGGAAGACACGGTCGGGAATGTTCAGCCGCGAGTCGCCGCGAAACGGCAGGTCGGCCAGGAGACGGCCGCGCCGTCTCACGGTGGGAACCGCGCCGCCCAGCTCGGTCCGTTCCCAAATCAGGAATTGCAGCAGCTCGGGCATCAATCGTCGCTCGGCGAGGTGGAACTTGAGCCTGGCCCGCGAAGTGAGCGTCCTCATCACTCGAGCGCTGACCTGGCAGGTGTAGCTGTTGACGAGGTCGAGGAACCGCTCGCGGTAGGCATCGTCGGTGCGCGGAAGATCACGAAAGTACAGGAGCAGGTCGTTGGCGAGTGCTTTGCGTTGATGCTTGCGGAGCAGCCGACGCGAGCCATGGGATCGCAGAAACTCGTCGATGGCCAGCAGCGCCTCGATCCGGTCATGGAGGTTGCCGATGTCGGTGCGCCGCTGCGTGATCGACAGGTCGCCCTGCCCACGCTCGCGCCAGTAATAGATGACGTCGGTTAGGACGTCCACGCGCCGAGCCAGGCAGTGGAGCTGGACGGCGAGTCTGATGTCCTCGTACAGCACACCTTCCGGAAACCTGAACTCGTGGGCGTCCCAGAACGATCTACGGACCACCTTGTTCCACATCGTGACGTCGTACAGAAGGCGCGGCGTCTTGGTGATGTGCGTCCCCGTACGGTCTGAACGGATCGCCCTGCTGTGCAGCGCCGAAGCGCGCACACCCTCCGGACCGAGGCGCTGGACGCCGCCGGATACCAGGTCGGATCCGGACTCCTCGATGGTGTGGACGAGCAACTCGTAGGCATTGTGCGCAACGATGTCGTCGCCGTCGGCGAACGCGAGCAACTCCCCTCGGGCGCGCTCGACGCCGAGATTGCGCGCGGCGCCCGGCCCCTTGTTGTCCGAGCTCAGCAGGACGAATCGGGGATCGCGCTTCACGTACGAGCGGGCGATATCCCCACTGCGATCGGTCGAGCCGTCATCGACCATGATGACTTCGAGATCCTGGAACGTCTGATTCGCGATGGAGGCGAGGCAGTCGTCAAGGAACTCTTCGACATTATAGAAGGGTACGATCACGCTGAGCCGACAGGCGCGGCCCTCTGGTGCCCCACTGGAGAATGACAGCATCACGTTCCAATTCAGCGAGGAAGGTTTAATAGCCGGCTGCGGATGCGCGAATGCGCGAGGCGGCTACGGACTGCAGGACAAACCGAGTTATCGGCGATACACAGAACCACTGCCAGTTTCGCCCCGTCATGCTCCGACGACCGGTCGTTGCTCGACGCCGCCTGTTCGCATCGGTTCCTGGTCACCCCTGACCACGGGCTCCGGCTCCTGCGTACCCCTCATCATCGGCACTCCCAAGGCGGGTGCCCTGGTCTGCGCACGCCTCACCCCCCGGGCGATGCTCGACGGGCGAGCACGCAAGCGCCCGATCCACCGGCGGCCAACCCGCGCGCGACCACGGCACCCGGTCCGCAGATCCAGCCAGGCCACCGTCTCGACGGCGTGGACGCCGGTCCAGCGACTGGAACAGATAGGCGAAGTACGTCGACGCCAAGGCGAACAAGAACACGCCCGGAACGAGGCAGTGCGTCCACGTCGGCATGGCAGCTCCTTGCGTTCGACTTCGCCCGCGAAGGGCGAAACTTTCGACTTTCTCATTTTTGTGGCAAAATAGCCGTTCAACCGTTCAGACTCGCGCGGAAAGCGCGCCTCCGCACGCCTTGTCAACCCGATTCACCTCGCCAAGGAACCCTTCCGGGATCGCCCTCGGCAAGAATCACCGATCCGTTACGAGTCATTGCCTAATAATGCCCGGCTAGGTTTCCATGCCAGCACAACCAGTGTTTCCGCCGCTGCTGTAGATGCCGGACGATGTTCTGAGGGACTTGCATGGGCGGCAAGGGCCTGTTGCTTCGTGCTCCGGGGTACAACGCGGTCACTCCACCGTCCAAGGCATCTCCGTCCTCTTTGAACGGTCCCGCCGAACGCCGCGTGCGCAAGTTCCTCACGGCCATCTCTCGATATTTCTCCTCGCTACGAGCTATCACCCCCGCCACCCTTGGGCCGCGGACGCGGCGAGAGAGGTCGGTCAATGACGGTGGCGTACCGCAGAAGTTCCAGGACGGTACTCCACGCGGCCACGGAAGCCGGGGCCGCGACCAGTCCGGATCTCGTTCCTCCGGACATGCCCATGACCCCCGGTCCTGTCGGCGCGAGATCCGAAGATGAGGGCCCGGCCTTGGCCGGGCCCTCATCTCCTGTCCTGCTCGGTGAAACGTCGATCGCATCTCTTGCCCCAGTGAGCCGCCTGCGGCTCAAGAACCCTCGGGCAGATGTCCCTGTTCCCCCGACCGGCGAGGCATCGAATCGGGGGAACAGGGACCGGAAGTGGGACCGGTTGGGTGGCGGTCCCACTCACCTACTGTCCCTGAAACGGCCTCCCGGGCAAGCCTGGCGTTCATTCGTCCCGCGGGATTCGCTGTCGTCGTGTCGTGACCTGCCCGCCGCGGACTCCTGGCAGGCCATGGCGAGGCGGCGGAGCAGTTGCTCGCCCGAGCCGAACGTGAGGCGGACGTTGCGTAGACGGGGGCGTGCATATCGGCGTCGCGGACCGCCGCGATGCCGTTGCGCAAGATAACGTTGCGCAAGATAACTCGGTCGATGTCGCTCGGCGTGTTCCCGAGGCGGGTGCGGTCGACCAGCAGGGAACGCGCCGGCATCAGGTCTCACGGGCGCGGGGAGGCCGGTCGCGGCGATGCCGTCGCACACGAGGTGGCGCTTCGCCTGGTATGGGAAGCGCCTTGTCGAGGCAGTCCCGCAGCCCGATCAGGGCGTCGGCAGCGGCGCTCTGCGGGGACCACGCCGCAGCAGACCGCCTCCCACTGCAAGCGGTCCTCGAGCGCGTCGATGACCGGCGGCGGCGCCAGGACATAGCCCATTCGCCAGCTCGCGAGCGCGTAGCACTTGCTGAGGCGCATGACCGTGACGATGTGCGGCCAGCGATCAGCGAAGGCCCCCACCGGCTGGTAGCGGTGGCCATCGAAGGCGAAGCGCTGCCACGAGTCGTCGGAGATTCCCAGGAGGCCGTGACGTGCCGCGATGTCGACGACCGCCGCGATCGTCGCGGCGTCGGGCGGTCAGCCTGTCGGGTTCACAGGAACACAGCCCGGCTGCGGGGAGTGGCCGCGGCCTCCAGCCCGGCGAGGCCGAGGAGCTCATTCACCGCACTCGCGGGACGGGACGTACGCAGGCCTCGCGGATGGCGCCGTCGAAGAAGAAGGTCGGAGTCGGCACGATCACCTCGTCACCCGCTGTGAGCACCATGCGAAGCGCGAGCGAGTGGCCGTGCATCACTCCGTGAGTGATCAGTAGAAGACGCTCGGGATCGACGCGCAGACGGTGCTTCCGCCCGAGTTCGGCGGCGATCGCCGCTCGCAACTCGGGGAGCCCGCGATTCTCCCGCAGGTCGGGCTGCTCCATCATCTGTGCGACCTCGCGCCGCACGTGCTCGGGCAAGGGAAGGAGCGGGACGCTAACGAGAGGAGGGACGCGTACGTCGTCGCGTGCGCTTTGCGGCGCGCGATCGCGCGTACCCACCGCACTCGTGATCGGAAGGCTTTTCGCTGCGGGGAGTACCGAGGGCCGGGAGTCCGCCGCATATTACATTGAGATCTCAATCTTGAATCTGGATATCTTTTTGCCATGGCAAGACCCGGGGGTCGGGGGACGGTCACCCGGTCGCACTGCCGTGGCGAGGCGCCGGCGTTCGGGGGCACGCAGCTGAGCCGACGACGCCGGGCACCTACTCAGTCCGCCATGGAGAAGTGGAAGTTGTCTCGCTCGTGCGAGCCGCGTCCTCCCTTGCGCCGTGCCTGCGGGTGGTGACGGCCTTCGCGCGTGTGGCGAACGCGACGCCCTCGGGGCTGAGGATGTGATGGGCAACGCTTCCAGCCGCCTAACGAGTTCGCGTCGCTTACGGAACCCACTGCAGCCGGGAGCGGCTGACGGGTTGCGGCGACGCTGTGTGGCTGGACGGTCACGGCAGAGCAAATAAGCACGCGGGCTGGGCGCACGAACGGAACCTCGCAAACGGCCCGCCAGATCAAGTCATGTGGAGGATCGAACTTGCAAATGATCTCGCCACTGCGCAGGCGCAAGCCATTCATCACGATGGTCGTTCTGGCGAGCGTTGCCGGAGCTGCTGGAACAACGGCCGTGTGGCAGCTAACTGAGAAGGAGACGGGCCAAGCCCGACTGCATGCGCAACTAGGTACTCTACTGCATGACCCTCGGCTAAAGGTTGCGCATGTTGGAGCAGAAGTGCGCGACGTCAGAACGGGAAAGCTCTTGTTCACCAAGGACGCCGGCAAAGCACTGGTACCGGGCTCGAACCAGAAACTGCTCACGACCGCCGCCGCTCTGGACGTATTGGGGTCGGACTACCGTTTCTCCACCCGGGTGCTGGCAACAGCGCGGCCGGGGCGCAGAATCAAGGGAGACCTCTATCTCCAGGGGACGGGCGACCCGAGTATCCGCCAGTCGGACTATGACGCACTCGCTGGCCAGTTGGCCTCCGCCGGCATCAGAGAGATCACCGGAAATCTGGTCGCCGACGACACCTGGTTCGATGATCAGCGGCTCGGGTCCGACTGGCTCGTCGGCGATGAATCGAGTTATGAGCAGGCCCAGATCTCCGCGCTCACGGTCTCGTCCGACTCCGACCATGACGCGGGCTCGGTCATGGTCGAGGTGGATCCCGGAAGACGACACCCCGAGGTGCGACTCGCGGCGGATCCCGGGAACTTCTTCACCGTGGTCAACCGCGTCGTCCGCGGGCAGGGCCCTTCGGACATCGTGGTGCGGCGCGAGCGCGGCGGCAACACGATCGTGGTCACCGGCACGATGGCCGCGGGCGCGCCGCAACTCAGAAAGCCGGTGAGCGTCTGGGATCCCACCGCATACGCCGCCGCGCTCTTCCGTAAAGCGCTGACCGGCCACGGGATCCGGCTCGACGGATCCATCACACGGCGGGCGACGCCGCCCGGCGCGCATCGACTCGCTTCGCACGAATCGCCTCCCTTGTCGTCGCTTGTGGTCCCGCTACTCAAGCGGAGCAACTCGACGATGGCCGAGACCCTCGTCAAGGCCATGGGCGAGCAGGTATCGCACCAGGGCACCTGGCCTGCCGGGCTGGCGGCTGTCTCGAAGTTCCTGACCGGCATGGGCATCAACGGACTGCGCCTGCGCGACGGCTCGGGACTGTCGTCGTTGAACGCGGTTTCACCGCGTCAGATCACCAGCCTTCTGGTCTCTGCCGGGAGCAAGCCATGGTTCAGGACGTGGTATAACGCCCTTCCGGTGTCCGGCAACCCTGACCGGATGATGGGCGGCACCCTCGCCGATAGGATGCGCAGCGGCCCTGCCGCCGGACGAGTACACGCCAAGACCGGAACTCTCACCGGAGTGAGCTGCCTTTCCGGCTATGTCACCGGCACCCGCGGACGGCACCTGGCGTTCGCCTTGATGATCAACGGCCTCCTCACCGAACCGCCCACGGCTCTCGAAGACGCGTTCGTCGGCCGTCTCGCGGCCTCCACGGCAGAATTGGAGTCGTAGGCGTCCAGTCGTGATTAACGCGCCGATCGGGTGGCGAGCATTCCTCCGGTCTGGCGGATCGGAGACTTATGGCGCGGCCTGAACGGTCAAACCCCTGAAAGCGTCGAGACGGTGCCACCTGCGGCGGTGAACACCCGATTGGTCTCCAGATGCTGCCGAGCGCGCCGCTCTTTCCGCGGGGTCGGCTGGCGGTTGACCATTTGTCGGAATCAGGACTACAAGACCTCGAAGGCCTGGCAGGTGATCACATGCGGGACACCCAAGGTGGTCCTCTGGACACGATGAACTCCACCACGATCACGGTGTTTCCAATCTCAGTTGGCGTGATGGTGCAGGGTGAGGATCGCTTGGAGGATGGCGGTGAGGCAAGGCGTACACGCCTACGGGCTGCGCGGCCAGAGTTGGTCGCCGCCGCGCACTGAGGTGATCTCACCAATTTTCAGGTGAGATAGCCGCGTTCGAAATGGACGAGGACGAGCGCGGCTCGGATGATGTCGCCGATTTTGCTGGGGCTGGCAGTGATGTGCTGCAGGGTTCGCCAACGCTGGGTGAGCAGGGCGAAGCCGCGTTCGCCCAGGCAGCGCAGGGCACGCAGCAGCATGTTGTAGGTGCGGGTGTCGACGTCGAGGACCCGGCCGCCGGCGGGTTGTTTGACCGGGGTGAACACGCCGATGCCGGCGCCTTCGTAGCCGGAGTCGGCGAGTGTGGGCAGACCGTCGGCGGCAGCCCTGTACAAGGCGGCGAGCACGTGCTCACGGGCGGCGGTCAGGTCGTGGACCGAGCCGGGCTCGACGTGGCTGACCCATAGCGGGAAGCCGTCCGGGGCGAACAGCGCCTGCACGTTCCCGCCGTGGGTGTGGGCCTTGCCGGAGTACCACAGATCGATCGCCTCGCCTTTGACGCTCCTTGTTGTTTCCCGGCATCGGTCGCTTTCGATGATCGTGCCGTCCGTGATCAGGTGCGCCAGCCCGTCGTCTTTGGCTCGTTGGAGTGCTGCGTGCAGGTCGGGCGCCTGGGCTGCCAGCACCTCGATCACCTCGTCGATGTAGCGGTAGGCGGTCGCCCGCGATACGCCGTGGTCACGTCCGAGAGCAGCCGGATCGGTGCGGTCACAGAACCACCGCAGCGCCAGGACGGCCTGCCAGAAGCAGGTCAGCGCCCTGCTGCCCTTCGGGGTGGCTCGCCGACGGCGTTCAGTGTGCAGCAGCCGGCCGAGGTGGCGGACGAGTTCCCGGGAGACATCAAGCGTGGCACGATAGGAGATCACGTGGAGCTTTCCGTAGAAGGTGCTTCTTGTGGTGAGACCTCTTCTACGGGAGCTCCACGCCTGTTTCCGGGCCCCGCTGATCCGTCCGCGTGTCTACCCCGCTGATGCCGTCTGTACCCGTGAAAGCATCACTGTCCGAATCGATTTCGCTGAGATCACGTCAACTGTGAAGATCTTCTTTGTGCCGTCCGGCCGAGGTTCGGGCCTTCCCCCTGAATCGTGGTCACCCTGAGTCCTGGATCATGGTGTCCGGGCTGGAGGGTCTGGATGGCGAAGGAGAACTACTCGGAGGAG
>NZ_JBEZJL010000131.1:0-18406 GCF_040651755.1 Actinomadura sp. NPDC048394
CCCGTCCGGGACCGCCGGGCCCTGCCCGTGCCGGCGCGCTACGCCGCGGCGGCCGCCGCGGCCGGGGTGTAGTGCCCCGCGTCGTCGCCTTCGAGGATGCGGCTCGACTCGCCGTCGACGCCCACGGGCGCGTCGCCGGCGACGGTGACGCGGTGCAGGACGCGCGGCAGGTCGCCGTAGTCGTCCGGGGCGTAGTGCTGGGTGATGCGGTTGTCGAACAGCACGAGGTCGCCGGGGTTCCACGCGACCCGGACGATGTTCTCCGGGCGGGTCACGTACCGCTGCAACAGCCGCAGGATGTCGCGCGACTCCGTCCCGGACAGCCCCACGATCTCCTGCGCGAACCCGCCGATGAACAGGCCGCGCTCGCCCGTCTCCGGATGCACCCGCACCACCGGGTGGACGGTCCGGTAGCGGCGCGCGGTGAACACCTTCCGGTATTCGAGGGCCTTCTCGGTGTTGCTGCGCGGCACCGCGTAGTCGTAGTCGTTGGTGTGCACGGCCCACAGCCGCTCGGCGAAGTCCCGCAGCTGGTCCGGCAGGTCCCGGTAGGCGGCGGCGGAGTTGGCGATGAGCGTGTTCCCGCCGTACGGCGGGACGACCAGGGCGCGCAGCGTGCTGAGCTTCGGCGGCGTCCGGACGAACGTGACGTCGGTGTGCCAGTTGTTGGACCGGATGCCCTCCTCGCCGTTCACCGGGAGGATGTCGGGCTGGCCGTCCACGGACGGGACGGTCGGGTGCGCCCGGGTCAGCTCCCCGAACCGGGAGGCGAAGCGGAGCTGGCCCTCGTCGTCGAGGCCGGCGCCGCGGAACACCAGCACCTTGTGCGCGAGCAGCGCGTCGTTGACCTCCTCGAACGGCAGCTCGTTCGGGTCGGCCCCGGTGTACTCGGCGCCGATGCGGCCGCCGATGCGGCGGAATTCGGTCATGGTCGTGCCCTTTCTAGCGGCGGACGGTGGGGTCGGCGAGCCGCAGCAGCAGCCGCAGCAGGCCGTCGAAGGCGAAGCCGAGCACGGCGATCTCGGCGATCCCGCTGAAGATCAGCGGCGTCTGGAGGTAGTTGCCGGCCTGCAGGATGAGGTAGCCGACGCCGCCGGTGGCGGCGATCATCTCGGCGGCGATGATGGCGGTCCACGCGCCGCCCATCGCGATCCGCATCCCGGTGATGACGCCGGGCACGGCCGCGCGCAGCCGCACGTGCAGCATCGTCCGCACCTGGGAGGCGCCGAGGCTGCGGCTGGCGTTCAGCAGGTCGGGCGGGACGGCGTCGAGCGCGCCGAGCGTCGCGACCGTCACGACCGGCAGCACCCCGAAGAAGATCAGCGCGATCTTCGAGGTCTCGCCGATGCCGAACCACACCACGAGCAGCGGGATGAACGCGATCGGCGGCAGCGGCCGCATGATCGCGATGAGCGGGTCGGCGAGCTCGCGGATCACCCGGACCCCGGCCATGGACGCGCCGAGCGCCAGCCCGGCGGCCGTGCCGAGCAGGAATCCGGCGAGGATCCGCCCGGTGCTGATCAGCGCGTCCGCGACCAGCGTCTTGCCTTGCACTTCCGGGTACGGCTTGCCGAGGTACTCGGTCAGCGTCCGGGCCGTCTCGGTGACGGTCGGCAGCGTGACGGCGTCGCCGATGACCAGCGCGGCGATCTCCCAGACCACCAGGGCGAGGGCGATCGCGCCGGCGCCCGTCCAGACCCGCCGCCACGAGCGCGAGGAGCGCGGGGCGTCGGCGGGCGCGCCGGCGGCCGCCGGGGCTTCGGTCGTGGTCGTCACCGTTCCAGCACCTCCCGGATGCGGCGCTTGGCGTTCACGAACGCGAGCGTCTCGGTGTCCTCGTACGCGCGGGGGCGCGGCAGCTCGATGTCGATGACGTCCTTGGTGCCGGCGGGCGGCGCGGACAGCACGCACACGCGGTCGCCGAGCAGCGCCGCCTCCTCGACGTCGTGGGTGACGAACACGATGGTGGTGCGGTGCTTCTGCCACAGCTCCAGCAGGAACCGCTGCATGGCGGCGCGGGTGATGGCGTCGAGCGCGCCGAACGGCTCGTCCATCAGCAGCACGCCCGGCCGGTTGACGAGCACCCGCGCGAACGCGGCGCGGTGCCGCATCCCGCCGGACAGCTCGTGCGGGTAGGCGTCGCGGGCGTCGGCGAGCCCGACCGTCTCCAGCAGCCGCTCGGCCTCCTCCCGCACCCGCGGGGTCAGCGCGCCGCGCGCCTTCGGCCCGTACAGGACGTTCTGCCAGGTCGTCAGCCACGGGAACAGGTTCGGCGTCTGGAACAGCACGCCCCGGTCGTGGCCGGGCCCGGTGACCGGCCGGCCGCCGACCAGCACCTCGCCGGAGTCCGCTTCGGTGAACCCGGCGACGATGTTCAGCAGCGTCGACTTCCCGCAGCCGGACGGGCCGAGCAGGCACAGGAACTCGCCCGGCCGGACGTCGAGGGTCACTCCGTCGAGTGCGGGGCGGCCGGGCCGGCGCCGCCGGCTGAACGTCTTGCGGACGTCCCGCAGCCGCACCCCCGCGGGCTCGTCGACGGCGGGCTCCGCGGTCGCGGTTCGGGTCTCGATGGCGCTCACTTGCAGCCTCCGGACTGGGCCTTGTCCCAGAAGGACGGATCGATGTGCTTCGCGATCCGCGCCTGGTCGGGGACGCTCTTCGCGCGGCCCTGCGTGACGAGGAACTCCGCGGTCAGCTTGAAGTTCTGGGCGAGCTTGCCCGTCGCGGCCGTCCCGTCGGGGCCCTTGAGCCAGGCGCCCTCCTCGGCGGCGGGGATGTACGGGTAGGTCTTGGTCGCGGCGATCGCGTCCGCGGGCGTGACCCCGACGAACTTGGCCGCGGGGGCGATGTACTCGTCGGCCTGCGGCCCCTTCACGAGCGCCTCGGCCTTGGACATCTGGCAGACGAGGGCCTGCACCACGTCGCGGTGCTGCCGCGCGTACGGGGTGGAGACCGCCAGCATGTTGACGGCCGCGTAGCCGAGCCTGGCGATGTCGGTGGAGCGCACCAGCACGCGCGCCTTGTGCTTCTCCAGCTCCAGCAGGAACGACTGGCTGATGTAGACGGCGTCGATCTTGCCCGCCTTCCAGGCGGCGGCCTCGGCGGCCTCGCTGGCGAAGCTGGCGATCTGCACGCGGTCCGTGAGGCCCTGCGACTTCAGCCAGCCGCGCAGCTGGAAGTCCAGCGTGGAGCCGACGAGCACGCCGACCTTGCGCAGGTCGCCCGGCGCCTTGATCTTGTCGTCGACGGCCAGGCCGGAGGCGTCGATGCCCTCGACGTACACGGCCGTGACGTCGGTTCCGCTGGTGAAGGCGCCGGTGAACGGCGGGTTGCCGACGCCGGCGACGAAGGAGAAGGCGCCGGCGCGCAGCTGGGCCATGCCGGCGACGCCGCTGTCGATCGGGCGCAGCTCGATCTTCCCGGGGACCTTGGCCGCCAGGTCCTTGCGCGCCGCGACCACCGCCTCGGGGCCGGCGACGGCGCCCTGGAAGTAGCCGATCTTGATGGTGCCGGTGGCGCCGCGCGCGGACGTCCCGCACCCGGCGGCGGCGAGCGCGAGGGCGGCCGCGGCCGCGGCGATCCGGACGAGCCGCGCCCTTCCGAGCGGCGGCGTTCCGGGCAGGGGTTCTCCGGGCAGGGGTTTTCTGAGCATGGGAAACGTGTGTTCCTCGGGCGAGCGGCCGGCTCGTGCCCTGGTGCAGGGCGCCGGACCTGGGGGACGGGACGGGCGGGCTCCGCGGGGCGGGGCCGCGGGCGGGTCGTCAGGCCGGACAGCGCGCGGCGGCCACGCGGAGCAGGTCCACGTGGCGGCGGCGGACGAGGCGGGGCCGGAGGCGCATGCCGGTATGAGAACACGGCGGGCGCCCTCTATGCAACTATTCCTACTTGTTTAATCTGAAATCGCCCGGATGGGGCGGCCCGCGGCGGCGTCAGCGCGGCCGCGGGCCGTCCGGCGCCGGCATCACGTTCGCCGGCTTGAGGTCGCGGTGCACGACCCCGGCGCGGTGCACCGACACCAGCGCCTCCACGAGGCTCGCGCCCAGCCCGAACACCGCCGACACCGGCAGCGGCCCGTGCGCGGCGACCGCCTCCTGCAGCGACATCGCGCGTCCGGGGACACGTCCGGTACGCGCCGCCCCTTCAGGCGGCGCGGCGGGGTCAGGCGCCGCGCGGCCCGGCGGCGGAGGCCATCCCGGGCGGCGCCGACGCGAGGGCCCGCTGGATCGCCTCGACGAGCGCGAGCGCCGCCTCCTCGGTCAGCTCCACGGCGACCCGCGCGGACGGCCCCTCGGACGGGTTGGTGAAGTCGATGTTCAGCGTGTGCTCGTGCGTCGAGTGGAACGGGTGGTCGACGTAGACCGCCCCGTCCGTCAGCGTGAACCAGCCGGACGCGCCCTTGGCGGCTCCGGCCAGCGCGACCTTGTGGGTCTGGTAGGTGCACATGCGGGGTCTCCCTTCAGGACGCGAGGTGCCGGCCGTAGAAGTCGAAGATGCGCTTCCAGCCGTCGACGGCGGCCTCGGGACGGTAGGCGGTCCGCTCGACGGAGAAGAACGCGTGCCCGGCGCCCGGGTAGCTGTGGAACTCGTGCTCCTTGCCGAGCCTCGTCAGCTCCGCGTCCAGCTCGGCGACCTCGTCCGGCGCGGGGAACTGGTCGTCCTCGCCGAACAGCCCGAGCAGCGGGCAGGACAGGTCGCCCGCCTTGGCGATCAGCGGCCCCGCCTTCAGCGGGAACTCCGCCGGCGGCTCCTTCACCACGAACGCGCCGTAGCAGTCGACGGCCGCGTCGATGTCCAGCGACACCGCCGCGAGGAACGCCTGCCGCCCGCCCGAGCAGTACCCGATCACGCCGATCCTCCCGTTCGCGCCCTCCAGCGAGTTGAGGTACGCGGCGGCGCCGGCGACGTCCCCGACGAGCTGCTCGTCCGGGACGCCGCCCTTGGCGCGGGCGGCGGCGGCCTGGTCGTCGGGGCTGACGCCCTTGCCCTCGCGCGAGTACAGGTTCGGGCAGATCGCCGCGTACCCGCGCGCGGCGAACGTGCGGGTGATCTGCTTGGTGCCCTCGTCGTACCCGGGCAGGTGGTGGATCACGACCACGCCGCCGCGCGGCCGGTCGCCGAGCGGGCGGGCCAGGTACGCCTCGAGCTCGGCGCCCTCATGGCCGGTGATCGCGACGGTGCCGGCCTGCATCTGGTCAGTCATGGGTGCGCAACGCTCCGTATGCGGATGTGGACACGGTCGGGCGCGGTCCGCGGACCGGCCGTGCGGACCGTGCCAGTCTGCCCCATGGCCCCCGCCGCGCCACCGGGCACCCCGCCGCGTCGGCGCCCGCCCCGCCGGGGACTGCGCCTCGGACCCCGGCGTCAGCCGTTGAGCGTTCCGGCGCCGAGCAGCGCGAAGAGCAGCAGGCCGACGGCGACCCGGTACACCACGAACGCGGTGAAGGTGTGCCGCGCGACGAACCGCAGCAGCCAGGCGATCGAGGCGTAGGCGACCACGAACGACACCGCGGTGCCGATCGCGAGCGGCAGCGCGCTCTCGCCGGACCCGAGGGCGCCGGGCAGCTCGTACAGGCCGGCGCCGGTCAGCGCGGGGATGCCCATGAAGAACGACAGCCGGGTGGCGGCGAGGCGGTCGAGGTTCAGCAGCAGGCCCGTCGAGATCGTCGCGCCGGACCGGGAGAAGCCGGGGAACAGCAGCGCGAGGATCTGCGAGGAGCCGACGAGCATCGCGTCCCGGAAGCCGGTGTCGTCCTCGCCGCGCTTGTTGCGGCCGTACCGGTCGGCGAGCCACATCACGACGCTGCCGACGATCAGCGAGCCGGCCACCACCCACAGCGAGGCGAGCGGCCCCTCGATGAGCGGCTTGGCGGCGACGCCGACGATGACGACGGGGACGGTGGCGAAGATGACCCACCACGCGAACTTGTAGTCGTGGTGGTACCGCTCCTCCTTGTTCGCCAGGCCCTTGAACCAGGCCCCGACGATCCGGACGATGTCGGAGAAGAAGTAGACCAGCACGGCGGCGATGGCGCCGACCTGGATGACGGCGGTGAACCCGACGACGCCCTTGTCGTCCACCGGGACGTCCATCAGCCCCTCGACGATCTTCAGGTGCCCGGTCGAGGACACCGGCAGGAACTCGGTGAGGCCCTCGACGACGCCGAGGACGATGGACTGGCCGACGTTGATCACGCTCAATGGACGGTTCCCTCACGCCTCGTCACCGGCTCGGTGACGCGAGCCTACCCCCGCCGGCACCGCGCGCGGCGGGTCTGGCCGGACCCGGGCGCGGCGGGCCGCCCGCTCGCCGGACCCCGGGCACGGGGGTGCCGCTACCAACCGTGACGCCGCGCCGCGTCGCGCCGCCGCCGGATCCGGAAATCCGGCCGTATCCAGGGAATTCGGCGGTCACGCTGGGCTAGCCTGAGCGCACGAAACGCCGCAATGGAGGCAGGGCGCATGAATCGCAGCGAGTTGGTCAAGGCCGTGGCGGACCGGGCGGGCGGCGAGGAGGCGGTCGCGCGCCGGCACGTCGACGCGCTGTTCGAGGCGGTCATGGAGGCGGTGTCCGCCGGGGAACGCGTCGTCGTCACCGGGTTCGGGGCGTTCGACCGGTCCTCCCGCCCGGCGCGCAGCGCCCGCAACCCGCGCACCGGGGCGCCCGTCGAGGTGCCCGCCGCGCTCGTCCCGACGTTCCGGTTCGGGCAGACGTTCCGCAACCGCGTCGCGCAGAGCGCCGTCCCCGCCGAGGTGGCGGCCCAGGTCGAGGCCGCTCCCGCCGAGGCGGCCCCCGCGGTCGAGGACGCGCCCGCCCGGCCGAAGAAGCCGAAGAAGGGCAAGAAGGCCGCCGCCAAGAAGGCGACGGAGAGGGCCCCGGAGAAGGCGCCGCAGAAGGCCCCGAAGAAGGGCAAGAAGGCGGCCGCGGAGACCACCGCGCCGAAGAAGAAGAGCGGGAAGGCCAAGGCGCGGGCCAAGAGCGGGAAATAGCCGCGCCGCGCGGGCAACCATTGCGGCCGGCCGGCCGGTAGATGTCGGCGGACGATCTACTGGGAGGTCGGATGCGGGAGCGACCGGACTACGCGGCGTACGTGACGGAGCGGTCGCCGCGGCTGCTCAGAACGGCCTACCTGCTGTGCCGCGACTGGGCGCTGGCGGAGGACCTGCTGCAGACGGCGCTGGTCAAGGCGTGGCGGGCGTGGCGGCGGGTCGGGGACAACCCCGACCCGTACGTGTACCGGATCCTCGTCAACACGCACGCGTCGTGGGCGAAGCGGCGCTGGCGCGGCGAGCGGCCCACCGAGCGGCCGCCGGACGCCCCCGACCCCGCCGACGGCATCGGCGCCGCCGAGGACAAGGCCGTGCTGTGGGCCGCGCTCGGCCGGCTCCCGCAGCGCCAGCGCGCGACGGTCGTGCTGCGCTTCTTCGAGGACCTGTCCGAGCCGCAGGTCGCCGCGATCCTCGGCTGCTCGGTCGGGACCGTGAAGAGCCAGACCAGCAAGGCGCTCGCCAAGCTCCGGATCGATCCCGGCGTGCTGGCCGCCGCGCCGCGGGGAGGGGAGTGACCATGGCCCACGACCTGAAGGACCTGACCGCGGTCATGGAGGCCGAGAGCGCCCGCGGCGTCCCGTCGCCGGACCTGCTGGACGGCGTCCGCCGCCGCGTCCGGCGCGGCAACCGGCTGCGCGCCGCCGCCGCGGCCCTCGGCGTGGTGCTGGCGGCGGGGACGGCTTTCGGGGCCGTCCGGCAGTTCGGCCCCGGCGGCTCGGCGGACCCGGAGCAGGGGGGATCGGCGATCACGGGCGCCGTCAACCGGGCCTTTCCCAAGAGCCGTTCGGTCCAGGGCCTGAAGCCGGTGACGGAGAGGCGGTTCTCCTGGTACGGGCGACTCGCGCGCATCACGTTCACCCCGACCGGGCCGTACACGATGTTCACCACCTACTGCCCGAACGGCGCCACCAGCTTCGAAGTGGTGAACGGAGAACCGGCGAACGCCGACTGCGGGGGAGCGCAGTTCATGCTCACCACCCCCGGCGTCCCCACCACCGTCCGGATCGCGGTCCTTCCGACGGACGAGGCGCGGCAATTCGACATGACGGACGACCCCGCCGCGCTCGACCGGTACCTGGCGGGCCGCGAACCGAGGCGGGGGAACTGGAGCGTCCGCGTCTACAGCGGGCCGTGCACGTCCGCCAACTGCAAGCTGATGCGGCGTCTGGCCCCCGCCCCGCAGCCGCCCCTGACGGGGCTGGCGAGCCTCGGCCGGGCGACGGGCACCGCCGACGGCCGCGCCCGCACGGTGCCGCTCCACGAGCGGGTCACGGCGCTGCGGCTGCGGGTGACGTGCGCGGACGGCGCGGCGCACGCCGTGGTCCGGATCGCCGGGCGCGCGAAGGTCGTCGAATGCGAGGCCGCCGAGTCGAAGGGCGTCGTCTGGGACACCGACGTCCCGGGAGGGACGGACGCCGTCGGCGTCGCCGTGCTGCCGGCCGAGGTGCCGAAGGTGGACGGCACCGGCGACGCCGCGCTGGCGAAGGCGATGAAGGGCGTGAAGCCGGACGGCACGCGGACCCTGGAGGTCTACGCCCGCTGAGCCGCGGGCCGCCGGGCCGGGGAGGGCGCGCGCTGGCCCGGCCCGGCGCGCGCCCTGGCCCGGCCCGGCGCGCGTTCAGGCGCGCTCCGGCCCGGCTCGCCGAGCGCCGCGCGGATCCGCGGACGCCCAGGTCGGCCGGGTTACGCTCGCGAAGTGATCTTGAGTGGTGGGCGGCGGGGAGAGCGCCCGGGGGCGCCGCTGACGCGGCGGCGGCTGCTGTCGGCGGCGGGCGCCGCGACCGCCGCGGCGTTCGCCGCCGAGTTCCTCCCGCCGAACGTGCGCCGCGCCCTGGCGGCCCCGCCGCCGCGCCGCCGGGGGAGCCTGAAGGACGTCAAGCACGTGGTGATCCTCATGCAGGAGAACCGCAGCTTCGACCACTACTTCGGGACGCTGCCCGGCGTCGCCGGGTTCTCCGACCCCGCCGCGATCACGCTGGGCACCGGCCGGTCGGTGTTCTACCAGCCCGACGACGTCAACGAGGCCGGCTACGTCCTGCCGTTCCACCTCGACACCACCAGGAGCAGCGCGCAGGCCATCCCGTCCACCAGCCACGCGTGGAGCGTCCAGCACGCCGCCTGGAACAACGGGAGGATGGACGGCTGGCTCGCCGCGCACCGCGCCGCCGACGGGGACAACGCGCCCTACGTCATGGGCTACTACACGCGCGAGGACATCCCGTTCCACTACGCGCTGGCCGAGCAGTTCACCGTCTGCGACCGCTACCACTGCTCCGTGCTCGGCCCGACCTGGCCGAACCGGCTGTATCTGATGAGCGCGAGCATCGACCCGGACGGCGACGACGGCGGCCCCATCACCGGCAACGTCGACCCCGAGCCCTACACCTGGGACACCTACCCGGAGGCGCTGACCGGCGCGGGCGTGAGCTGGAAGGTGTACCAGGAGGCCGACAACTACGGCTGCAACATCCTCGAGCCGTTCGCCGCCTTCCAGGACGCCCCGACGAGCTCCCCGCTCTACAAGAACGGCATGCGGACGTACTCGGCGGGCCAGTTCGAGTACGACGCCGCGCACGACCGGCTGCCGACGGTGTCGTGGATCATCCCGACCAGCTACCAGTCCGAGCACCCCGACTACACGCCCGCCGCGGGCGCCGACTACGTCGCCGCGAAGATCGACGCGATCGCGTCCAACCCGGACGTGTGGGCCAAGACCGTCTTCATCCTGAACTACGACGAGAACGACGGGCTGTTCGACCACGTCCCGCCGCCGACCCCGCCGCCCGGCACCGACGGCGAGTTCGTCGACGGCGTGCCGATCGGCGCCGGGTTCCGCGTCCCGTGCGTCATCGTGTCGCCGTGGACGCGCGGCGGCTGGATCGCGAGCGAGCCGTTCGACCACACCTCCCCGCTGCGGTTCCTGGAGCGGGTCACCGGCGTCGAGATCCCGAACATCAGCGACTGGCGCCGCGCCGCGTTCGGCGACCTGACCTCGGCGTTCGACTTCGGCGGGAGCCCCGGCGGCCAGGCGTTCCCGCGGCTGCCCGGCACCAAGGGGCCCCTCGCCGACGCGGTCACCGGCGTCACGTCCCTCCCGCCGCCCGCGCTGCCCGGCGCGGACCAGACCCCGCCCGTCCAGGAGCACGGCCCGCGGCCCCGCCCGCGGCGCTGAACCGCACCGACAGCGACAGGAGACCGGCATGGTGCGAGGACCGCGTGGATCGCGTGGATTACGTGGGTTGAGTGGATTGCGAGGACTGCGGGCGCTCGGCCTCACCGCGGCCGGCGCCGCCGCGGGCACGGCGCTGGCCGCGCTGCCCACCGCGGCGTTCGCGCTGGCAGGCCCGGACCCGGGCGCCGGGGCGCCGGACGAGCAGGGCGTCCAGCCGGGCGCGCCGTCCTGGGCGCCGTTCGTCCCGCCGGCGCCGCGGCCGCCGGAGGTCCCGGCGGTCAGGCCGGGCGTCCCATACGTGCCGCCGGTGCCGTCCCCGTGGGGACGCGGCCGGGCCGCGCAGGACGGCTCCACCGCCTACATCGCGCTGGCCGGCAGCGGCCGGGTCGCGCGGGTGGACGTCGCCACGCACACCGTCACCTCGACCGCGATCCGCGCCGACACCGCCGAGGGCGTCGCCGTCACCCCGGACGCCCGGAAGGTGTACGTCGCGGCCACCGGCCAGTACCAGGTGTTCGCGGTGGACGCGGCCACGCTGCGGGCGGTGCCGATCGTGGTGGGCGCCCACCCGCAGGACGTCGCCGTGTCGCCGGACGGTTCGCAGGCGTACGCGGCCGTCACCGGCGGCGACACCGGCCCGGGCGGGTCCAGCACGGTCGCGGTCATCGACACCCGGACCGACACCGTCACCCGCCGCATCGACGTCGGCGCGGCGCCCCGCCGGATCGCGTTCGCGCCGGGCGGGAAGGAGGCCTACGTCACGACGGCGCGCGGCCTCGCCGTCGTCGACACCGCGAAGGGCGAGGTCGCCGGCCAGGTCCCCGGGATCCCGGACGCGCAGGGCGTCGCCGTCTCCGCCGACGGGTCCCGCGTGTACGCGACGCAGCCGGACGCCGATCTGCTGTACGTGGTGGACGCCGCGAGCCGTGCCGTGACCCGCGAGGTGAAGGCGGGCGCCGAGCCGTGGGCGGTCACCGTCACCCCGGACGGCCGGAAGGTCTACGTCGCGGACATGAACTCCGACTCGGCGGGCGTCTACGACGCGGCGGGCCGCAGGCACCTCGCGGACGTGCCGGTGGGGCGGCTGCCCGCGTCGATCGCGGCGACGCCGGACGGTTCGGAGGTCTGGGTCGGCAACGGCATGACGGGCACGGTCTCGGTCATCGACACCTCCGCCGACGAGGTCGTCACGACGGTCCGCGGCGGTTCGCGCGCCGAGACCCTCGGCGCGCGTCCGCTCGACATCGCCTTCGCCCGCACCCCCTGACCCGGGGTCAGGCGCCGATGGCGGCGCGCTTGCGGGCGATGCGGACGGCGTGCTGGAGGCTCTCGAGGTCGTAGGCGCCGTGGTGGCGGCGGCCGTTGACGAAGAACGTCGGGGTGCCGGAGACGCCGCTGAGGTCGGCGGAGTCGACGTCCTCGGCGATCCGGGCCGTGCCCGCGGACCGGCGCATGTCGTCGCGGAACCGCGCCACGTCCAGCCCGATCTCGCCCGCGTACCGGACGAGGTCCTTGGCCTGCAGCGCGTCCTGGTGCCGGAACAGCAGGTCGTGCATCTCCCAGAACGCGTCCTGCGCGGCGGCGGCCTCGGCGGCCTGCGCCGCGAGATGCGCCTGCGGGTGGACGTCGGTGAGCGGCAGGTGCCGCCACACGTACCGGACGTCGCCCTGCCCGGCGAGCAGCTCGCGGATCACCGGCTCGGCCTGGCCGCAGTACGGGCATTCGAAGTCGCCGTACTCGACCACGGTGACCGGCGCGCGCTCCGGGCCGCGGACGTGGTCGCGCTCGGCGTCGACCGGCGCGGCCAGGTCGATCACGCTCTGCGCGGTGCCGAGCAGCGCGACCACCCGCGGCCGCGCCGGCAGCAGCGCCGTCACCCGGACGACCAGCCAGGTCAGCACCGACGCCAGCAGCGCCGCCGACAGGATGCCGACCTTGGCCTCGGCGAGCCGGTCGCCGGTGAACGCCAGCGTCGCGATCAGCAGCGCGGCGGTGAAGCCGATCCCGGCGATGGCGCCGCCGCCCCCGACCGCCGCCCACCCGACCGGGGGCCGCAGCCGGCCCCGGCTCACCACCGTCACCAGCCAGGACAGCCCGAGGATGCCGACCGGCTTGCCGACCACGTAGCCGACGACGATGCCCAGCGTCACCGGCGAGGCGAACGCGTGCCGCAGGAACCCGCCGGAGACCGGGATCCCCGCGTTGGCGAGCGCGAACAGCGGGACGATCACGTAGCTGGTCCACGGGTGGTACAGCTGCTGCAGCCGCTCGTTCGGCGAGATCGCCGCGGCGACGCCGACCCGCGCCGACCGGGCGAGCTCCGGCGTGGGCTGCTCGCGGAACAGCCGGAACACCTCGCTGGCGCGTTCCAGGTCGGTGCGCGCAGCCGGGTAGGCGTAGGTCAGCAGGCCCATCGCCAGGCCGACGACGATCGGTTCGACGCCTGAGGAGTTCAGCGCGAGCCACGCCGCGGCGCCGAGCACCGCGTACACCGGCATCCGGGCCACGCCCGCCGCGCGGACCAGCAGCACCACGCCGAGGACGCCGACCGCGGTCAGCAGCGGCCCGGCCGAGACGTCCTCGCTGTACACGGTCGCGATCACCAGCAGCGCGACGAGGTCGTCGACGACGGTGACGGTGAGCAGGTAGGCGTGCAGCCGGCCGGGGAACCGCTTGCCGACGAGCGTCAGCACGCCGAGCGCGAACGCGGTGTCCGTCGACATCGCGGTGCCCCACCCGTGCAGGGCCGGGCCGCCCGCGTTGATCGCGAGGTAGATCGCCACCGGGACGACCATGCCGCCGATCCCGGCCGCGAGCGGCAGCGCGAGCCGGCGGCGCTCGCGCAGCTCGCCCATGTCGAACTCGCGGCGCGCCTCCAGCCCGACGACGAAGAAGAACAGCGTCATCAGCCCGCTGTTGATCCAGGTCCGCAGGTCCATCGAGAGGGCGTGCGGGCCGGCGCGCAGCGACGCCTCCGTCCCCCAGAAGCCCTCATAGGACGATTCGGAGACGTTCGCCCAGACGAGCGCGGCGATGGTCGCGGCGAGCAGCACGACCGCGCCGCCCGTCTCGGTGCGCAGGAACTCCCGCAGCGGCGTCTGCAGGCTGCGGGCCCACGCGGTCCGGTCCGACAGCGGCCCGGCGGCCGGCCCCTCGCGGCGTTCCGTCATCGCGGCATCGTCACCCGATGTGCGGGCGGTCCAGCCGGGCCCACGCGGCGTCCCACATCTCCTCGCGGTCGCGGTCGCAGCGCCGCCGGACGAGCAGGTAGACCGCCAGGGGCGGCAGCGCGGCGGCGCCGGCCGCGCCGGCGCCCGCGAAGACGGCGCCCGCGACGGTGCCGGTGCGGTCCTGCGGCCGGCGGGACATCTCGCCCCGCTCGTCCACCCAGATCCGCAGCGGGGTCCCGATCCGCGTCGTCCGCCCCGCGGCGATCACCGCCGAGCGCTCCCGGCCGTCCGGGGCGGTCCAGGCCAGCCGGGCGTAGGTGTAGCGCTGCTCGTCGCCGTCCTGCTTCTCGATGCCCGCGACCCGGGCCGTGATCCGGTGGTGGCCGGCCGACTCCGCGCGCTCCGCCCGCACCCCGGCCGCGTAGGCCATGGACGCCACGCCCGCGCACGCGGGCGGCGCCACCACCGCGAACACCGCCGCCGCGCCGATCCCGACCGCGCGCTGCCGCCGGTCGACGCCGCGCCGCAGCGCGTTGCGCTCGAACCCGAGCCGGCGGCGCAGCCGCAGCAGGCCCGCCCGGGCGCGGCGCGCACGAAGGCTGATCATGGCTCCCTCCCCGACGGGTCCATCGTCTCAGCCGGCCCCGCCGGGCGCGGCGCCGGGTTCGGGGGTGCGCACCGAGACGCGGGTGACGCCGGGCACCGTCCGGGCCAGCACGTCCGCGACGCGCCGCGCCGCCTCGTCGGCCGGGCCGGTCAGCACCACGACCCCGTCCCGCACCGACACCTCCCAGGCGTGCCCGCCGGGACCGTACTCGTCGATCGCGGCGAGCACGTCGTCGCGGATCCGCGCGTCGCCGCGGGCGAGCAGCGCGATCAGGTCGCGGCGGCTGACGATGCCGACGAGCACGGCGCCGTCCAGCACCGGGACGCTCTTGTGCCGGGTCCGCATCATCGTCTCGGCGAGCTCGGCGACGTCGGTGGTGGGCCGCGCGGTCTCCACCTCCCGCGTCATGACGTCCTCGACGTGCCGCGGCGGGGGCCCGGCCGCGGTCGCGACGGGTCGGGAGAACGCCCGCGGGTCGGCCTCGAACGCACCGCGCAGCAGGTCCATCTCGCTGACGATCCCGGCGAGCCGGCCGGTGCCGTCGACGACGGGCAGCGCGGTGATGTCGTGCTCGTGCAGGACGCGGACGGCCTGGCGGACCGTGGCCGTCCGCGGGATCGTCACGACGGGCGAGGTCATCGCCTCTCGGACCAGCATGGCGCCCTCTCCTTCAGCGTCTCGTCCTGTCTACATCTCCAGCACCGGCCGCCGCATGCGCGGCGCGCGGCCTACCGCGGCCTACCGCGCCCCACCGCGCCCTACCGCGCCCTACCGCGCCCCGGACGCGGGCCGCCGGTAGATGGTGATGGAGTGGCCGACCTCGTCGATCGGCTCGCTCGTTCCGATGAGGGCGAGTATGCGGGGATCGGCCTTGGCGATCCAGCTGTCGGACACGGCGAGGATCCCGCTGACCTCGCCGGGCGGGACGGAGAGGGGGTCGGACGCGGTGATCCCGTAGCCGGACGGGACGCCGCTGCCCTTGTAGGCGAGCCAGACCCGCTGCCCGGCGTACCGGTCGCGGAGCCGGTCGGCGAGGCGCCCGAGGTCCTGGCCCCAGTCCACGTTGGAGTCGTGCAGGCGCAGGTGCGTCTTGGACGGCCCGCCGAACGCCTCGTTCGAGTAGGGCAGGTAGTACGGGAACGTCCGGACGGAGCTGACCGCGACGAACAGCGCGAGGGCCGTCGCCGCGACGGGCGTCCACCGCCACCGGAACGCGACGGCGCAGCCCGCCGCGACCGCGAGGAAGACCGGGACGAAGATCGCGTACCGGACGCCCAGGTCGCGGGACCCGGCCATCGCGGCGGCCAGCAGCACCGCCGCCGGGAGCAGCACGTACGGCGCGGCCGGGCGCAGGCGCCGCACCGAGAGCAGGGCCGCCGCGCCCGCGAGCCACAGCGCGAGCATCCCCAGCGGCGTCTTCACCAGCAGCGCGGCGGGCAGGTAGTACCAGAGCGACCCCTGGTAGTGGCGGCCGAACAGGAACCCGGTCCATGTCGCGTCCTCGAACCCGAACTGGACGCGCATCCCGTCCCGGTACGGCCGGGGGAGGGGCAGCACGTCGGCGGCGAGGCCGCGGAGGCCGCCGACGGACGGCAGGTTCGGCGGCGCCGTCCACCGCAGCCGCGGGTCGACGGCCAGGTAACTCGCCCACACCACCGCGACCGCGATCGCCGCGACCCCGGCCGCCGCGGCGGCGGCGCGCAGGATCGCCTTCGCGCTGTCCTGCTGCCGGTACGTGGACCAGACCGGCACGGCCGCGAGCACCAGGAGGACCGGCACAGCGACGAGCGTGTTCATCTTGGTGGCGAGCGCCGCGCCAAGCGCGGCCCCGGCGAGCGGCAGGTACGGCAGCGGCCGACCTCGCGCCCGCCACAGCAGCCACGCCGCCGTCAGGACGAACCCGGCCGCCGCCACGTCCAGCGTGGCCAGCGACCCGTGCGCGATGACGTCCGGCGAGAACGCGTAGAGACCGAGCGCCAGCAGCCCGCCGGCCGCGCCCGCGAGGTCACGGGCGAACGCGAAGACGACCAGCCCGAACAGCAGCGTCAGCACGATCATCGGGAGCCGGGCGGCGAGCATCACCCGTCGCGGGTCGTTGCCCGAGGCGTACAGCAGGTGCTGCCCGATCGCCTCCTCCGGGCCGCTGTAGGCCCGGTCGAGGCGGACGCCCGCCGCCTCCGTCCCGATCCCGATGATCAGCTTGCCGAGCGGCGGATGCTCCGGGTTGTCGCGCAGGTCGTGCTCGCGCAGGTACAGCACGGACGCGCCGGCGTACACCGGCTCGTCGATGGTCGGCGTCTGCTGCACGGCGGTCGTGACCATCGCCGCCGCCATCGCGGCCAGCAGCGCGACCACCGCGGCCGCCACCGCCACCGACCTCATCCCCCCAACCTCCCACCATCGGGGCCGGAGGTCACCTGTGCGACGCCGCCGGAGCCGAGGAGGCGGACGGCGCGGAGCCGAACGCGGTCAGGAAGCGGTCGCGGAACGTGCTCATCGGCCAGACCGGGGAGGTCCGCGCGGGACGCAGCCCGTCCTGCCAGCCCCATCCGGAGATCCGGTCCAGCACGGCCGGGTCGCGGGCGACGATCGTGACCGGGACGTCCCGGCTCGCGTTCTGCCCGGCGATCGTCGGCGCCGGCTGGTGGTCGCCGAGGAAGACCAGCACGGTGTTCTTCGTCCCGTAGGTCAGCATGTAGGAGACCAGGGTGTTCAGCGTGTACTCGATGGACTTGCGGTACTCGCCGCGGATCCTGCCCGACGACGGCCACGCCGCGTTCTCGCCCTTGCCCATCCCGTCGAACACCGACCCGTCGCCGACCGTCCTCCAATCGACCAGGCTCGGGATCGACGCCCACGGCGCGTGGCTCGACACCAGCGCCAGCTCCGCCATCACCGGCGCCCGCTTCGAGGCGCTCAGCTCGTCGCGCTGCAGCGTGTTCAGCGTGTACTGGTCGGGCATGGTCGCGTAGCTGAACCGGGGCCCCTTGTAGCCGAGGTTCCGGTCGTCGTAGACCTTGTCGTAGCCGTAGAACGACGCCTCCGGCCACGCCCGGGTGATCGCCGGCTGGACGGTGAGCGTCCGCCAGCCCGCCTCGCCGAACGCGCGGGTGAGCGTGAACCGGCTGCTCGACGTCAGCGTCCGGTACCGCTGCTGGTTGTCGATCCACAGCCCGGACAGCAGCGTCGAGTGCGCGAGCCAGCTGCCGCCGCCCGCCGTGGAGGAGGTGAGGTAGCCGCTGCGCGCGCCGAACCCGGCCGCCTTCAGCTGCCGGGTGCCCGCGTCCAGCACCGCGTCCACCTGCGGCGCGTACTCGGGGTGCTCGACCGCCGAACGGCCATAGCTCTCCACGAACGCCAGGACGACGTCCTTGCCGCGCAGCCCGGTGAGCATCCGGCTCGGGGGCGTGTTCCGGAAGGCGTCCACGGCGGCCTGCTTGGCGAACACGCCGCGGTCCTTCAGGCTCGTCCGGACCTGCCGGGCGTGGTCGTAGGCGAGCTCGGCGGCGCCGCCCGACGCGAGCGGCACGCCGGGCACGGCCTGCGCGCCGAGCGCGGCGGACGCGACCCACGCCGTCCCGAGCACCGCGACGCTCCGGCCCGTCCACGTCCGGTGCCGGACGGCGAGCCGGGTCAGCCGCAGCACCGCCAGCGCCATGAGCACCGGCACGGCGACGACCAGCAGCACGATGAGCGCGGTGAGGCCGATCGCGGCCGGCCGGCCCACGGAGGTGTCGATGAACTCGAACCCGGGCCGCAGGAAGCTCCAGTCGAACACCGGGTTGAACGGCCGCACCAGGACCGAGTCGAAGCCCATGTCCAGGACCTTGAGGATGACCAGGATCCCGAGGACCGCGCCCACCGGGGCCGCGACCCAGCGCCGCGCCCGCGCGGGCAGCACCAGCACCAGCGCCGCGACGACCAGCGCCTCCACCGGGATCCGGACGAACTGGCCGGCCGACAGCCGGCCGAGCTGGTCCGGCGCGTCGAGGGCGAACAGCACGAGCAGGCACGCCAGCGCCGTCGTCGCCCATCCCGCGACGCGCCGCACCCGCCCCTTCGCCGGCGCGCCGCCCGCATCCGATGCGCCGCCCGCATCCGATGCGCCGCTCGCGTCGGGCGCGCCCTCTGCCACTGGCGCGCCTTCTGCCCCTGGCGCGGCGCCGCTCTCCCGCGCGTCCTCGCCGTCGCGCCGCCCGCTCGCCGAACGGAACGCATGAAACACCGGCATGTCGGTTCTCCCCAGCCTGGCCCGTGACCGCCGTGCCCCTCCCGCCCCGGCATCGATCGCGCGGTGGGCACACCCGGTTGTACGGTTCGCGGCGTTCGCCGGTTCAGCCGGAAACGCCGCCGGCGGGGCGTCCGGCGCATGACGAAGGCCGCCGCGGGGACGGTGCGCGTCCCCGCGGC